>NZ_CAWUDN010000057.1:0-51176 GCF_963920915.1 Nostoc sp. PCC 9305 | reverse complement strand
AACTCCTAACTCCTAACTCCTAACTCCTAACTCCTAACTCCTAACTCCTAACTCCCCGCAAAGTTTGACACTGGGAGCAAAAATGACTAGATCGCCCAGCTAACCTGATCCGTTGAATTGATGTACCACAAATTCGACAGGGTTCTCCAGCGCGGTTATAAACCCAGGCTACACCACCATAATTGCCGTTAGTACCTTTAACATTTAAGAAATTACTAAATGTTGTACCACCAGCCTCAATACTGGTTTCTAACACTTGAATGATGGCGGTTCGCAAAAGTTCAATTTGCTTTAGCTGCAAATCTATACACAAGCTTTCAGGTAAAATCCCACTCTTAAATAATGCTTCATCAGCATAGATGTTACCTAATCCCGCCACCACCGATTGATCCAGTAGCGCAGTTTTAATCGGACGGCGGCGGTTTTGGAGTTTGCTTGCTAAATATTCAACAGTAAATTCGGGTGAAAATGGATCTGCTGCCAGTTTTGCCAAACCAGTCATAATACTTTCTACAGCAACACCAGGCGGAACCCACCATATTTTACCGAAGGTTCGCTGGTCAACAAAACGCAATTCCTGCCGATCCCCAAAGAATAATCTAACCCGCGTGTGCTTGTGCAATGGTTCATCTCTATCCAGCCATAATAGTTGACCAGTCATTCGCAGATGAACTCCTAGCCAGCCAGAAGACGAGGAGAGTTCGGCGAGGAGATATTTACCGCGACGATGCCAAGTAGCGATCGCCTTTTTTTCAATTCCATTAACAAACTCACCTACAGAAAACGGGTAGGCGATGGTGCGATCAAGCAACACATCTCCTCCCGTGATTTCTTGGTTGAGGGTCAATTGATTTAGACCCCTTCGGACTGTTTCAACTTCAGGCAGTTCGGGCATTCAAGCTGAGTTAAGCAGGCAATTGTGATTTATTTGAGGGATCGAGGAAGAAGAGATGGGGTAGTAACTTACATAGCCATAGATGGCTCGTATTACTACCCAAAAGAAACCGTAAATACCCGCAGGGCGGCTCTCTTAGATTAGGGTAGGCTAGGACAAAGAATGAATGAACTGAAATTTTCAGACTTCATACTTCAGACTTAAGACTACCCTTCATCATCGCATCAAACAACCCCCTTGTAGCTTTGCTGCTATTTTTTCGGTGCTTTAGCCTTTGGTGCTTCAACCTCGACTAATTCATCCTGGGCAAAGTTGTTGGTATTGATACCAGAGTAATTGACCTTTTCAAAGCGGACAATTACAGGGTATTTGATGCCGCTTTGGTCGATGGAAGCCACAGTTCCTAGATCCTGAAACCAGTAGGATTCAGGGCGGAGAATACGTACTTTAGAACCACGTTGAACCATGATTATTTTCCCTTTTAGTTATCAATCGCCAATCTAGAGGGCTAATTGATTTCACTCTACAACCTCAAGGTCGCAGCAAGAGTCTTTGTTAAGTTATTTGTCTGAATTGGGGAGTGGGCATTGGATTAGGGGAGAGGTTACAGGTGAAAGGTGATAGGGAATAATCTGTACCCTGTAACCTGTACCCTATTCCCTTCTTCACTACCGACTCTATAGCACATCCAAAATTGCAAAAGGTATTAGACCCTACTTGACAAGGTAGACGTTATAGCGTACCTTCATTCGCAAATAGCTATTTTGTAAAAGCTTATGTTTTAGTTAAGACAAACACACTTCCCTCATTACCTCTGCTGATCCGCAGATCGTTATCTATATAAGTGATATCTAACCAGCCTTGCTGTTTGTCACTGTTTATGGCAACATCAATTCCGGGAAATTTTCTACCTTCTTCAATTTGTTGGATAAAAGTTACCGGAGAATTGTATTCTATTAAACGTTGTAAGCCGATAATAGAACGCTCAAATTTTACTTGGACACGCCGACCTGAAACTGGCTCAAATTTAGCAGCAACGCTGACTAATCCTTCTAAATAAGGTAAGCCATAAATCTCAGCTATGTTGTAAACACTGGTAGTCTCTACCCGGATACACTGATAGATTTGACCCAGTTTGCATAAAGGTAGACGATCTAAGTTTAAAAGAGCCTTGCTAGTGGTGTATAGTAATCGCCAATTGCCATCTAGCAAATTACTAGCTTCCACCGGACGGGGTGTAGGATTAAAGTCTTCTAAATTCGCGATCGCTGCTAAGATAGCCTGTTTCTGTTCTTCGGTCGCCAGTAGACCGCGATTTGTACCAGCGATCGCATCCATAAGAGCCGCTTTTCCCATCATCGCCTGTCACCTCAAAAATCACTCACTTTCCATCAGCATAAACAAGATATTAATGACATATATGTAGAGCCATAAAAATTACTAAGAATCGCTTGACTTAAGCCTTATGCTTATTAAATAAAAAAATTTCTATCTGAATGCGGATTTATCAATCAAAGGGTTGAAAAGATAACTAAATTAATCCGTGTCAAGTGATAGACTCTAAATGTCAACTTACGTAAACCTTTTCTTGCCCTGACTCGATATGTTGAACTCTCCATTACGTGAAGCAGCTCGTAACCAACGAGCCGATGTCATCCCCCTAAAGCCAGAGTCCTCTTTGTTGGACTGGTTACAAAACAACGGCCGCATCATCGCCCGTGACGTTCACGAACCGGATTTTCAAGCTGACGAAGAAGGAATAGACTCCCTAATGGGTGTAGATGATGGAATTGGCTACGACCTCGATGATGATGACGATGATGATATAGGAATCGCTGAGAATTAGCCTTTTCAGGCTAGGGACTTGGTAGTATCCCTAGTTACTAGTATTCAATTTTATAAGTGTGGAGTGAAGGGAAACTTCTGTGGACGCTAAATTATCTCCTGAGCAAGGATTAAACATTTCTGGAATCGCTCTAGCCTCTTTATTAGCCGTAGGGTTAGGTACAACAGCATTTTTCTTGGATTCGATGGCCAATCGGCTACCGTGGCAAAGTATGTCGCTAACTCTGCCACTACTGTTGTGTGCGTTGGGTTCAGGTGTGGTGGGCTATTGGGTAATACCTTTACTTCAAGCACTTAAAACTGGACAAATAATTCGTGAAGATGGGCCTCAAGCTCATCTCAAAAAGGCAGGCACTCCCACAATGGGCGGTATATTCTTTATACCTGTATCTGTGCTGATTGCCTGCATATTGTCTAACTTTTCTAAAGAGGTGCTTGCAGTTTCGGCTTTGACAATCAGCTATGGATTGATTGGCTGGCTCGACGATTGGCAAATTCTGCGCCGGAAATCAAATAAAGGTATATCTCCCCGCACAAAACTAGCTTTGCAGGTGAGTTTTGCGGCTGTGTTTTGTCTATGGCTGATGTTTAATCAACCTTCTAATATTACAAATATTGCTTTGCCTTGGGTGAGCTTCACACTACCATTAGGATTCCTATTTTGGCCTTTAGCAGGTTTTGTACTAGTTGCAGAAAGCAATGCGACTAATTTAACAGATGGTATTGATGGCTTGGCAGCAGGAACAGTTGCGATCGCACTTTTGGCATTAGGTGCTTTAGTCGCCCCAACAGCACCAGGATTGATGGTTTTCTGTGCTGCTTTAAGTGGCGGATGTTTAGGTTTCTTAGCCCATAATCGCAACCCAGCCCGCGTTTTCATGGGAGATACTGGTTCCCTGGCACTGGGAGGAGCTTTAGCTGCTGTAGCACTATTAACAAACACCTTAGTAGGTCTGTTTATTCTCAGTGGTATCTTCTTCGTAGAAACCCTTTCGGTGATGGCACAGGTAAGTTATTACAAAGCCACGAAAGGCCCAGATGGCAAAGGCAAACGCCTCTTCAAAATGGCACCCTTGCACCATCATTTAGAACTTACTGGCTGGTCAGAATTGCAAGTTGTTGGAGTGTTTTATATAATCGCAGCGATTTTGGCTAGCATCTGTTTAGCGATCGCTCCATTCTGAATGTTTTAAAAACTGCTTCAATATAAAAAACAACTCCCACATCTTCAGGGAGTTGTTTTTTTATAGGGTAAATTTATAAGTTTCTGATTTCTATGCCAACTGAAGCGCAAAGGATAGTCATAGAGTCAATCTAAAATCTAAAATCTAAAATTGTTTGACCGCTTGCGGTGTTCTGAATTCTTTATTCTTCAATTATAGGCATTTACATATTCCCTAACTCGATTCTTCCCTGTTCGCTTTGCCTCAAGCATCGCCTGATTTGCTCGATTGAGAAAATCCTTAACCGTAATCCCTGGTTCTGATACAGCTATTCCAAAAGAAGCGGTGATGCTTTCGAGGATCTGATCGCCATCCTTCAATTGCATTTTTTCAATATCTAGCCTTAATTGTTCTACTCGCTTTCTGAGCGTTTCCAGTGTCATATTAGGCATCACAATCACAAATTCTTCACCACCCCATCTGCAAGCAATGTCAAAGGAGCGAATAGATTTTAAAAGTAACTTTGCTAATCCCTGGAGAACAATGTTGGCAGTCACGTGTCCATAGCGCGAATTGTAAGACTTGAAGTTATCGATATCAAGGAAAATCATACTAAGAGGTTGTCCCGATCGTTCCGCTTCAGCTAGCCTTTGTTCCGTTATGCTTTGCAGATAGCTTTGATTGAATAGTTGGGTCATCCCATCCCGCAAGTTTTCATGGGTTAGACGTTGTTTGATCGATAAATTATTCAGTGCAATGCCTAATGTTCTAGCAATAATCTCAGAAGTTTGTTGAACTTCTGGACTGATTTCTTCAGGTGCATAGATGTGTAAAATCCCAACTACTTCGCCTTGTCCAAACAATGGAACGCACAAATGTGCGCCGCTAACTGGCTCTATTAAGTGACTGCAAATTAATCCTGAATTCCGAGGCGATAAAAGGTTTAATTTTCCTCTCCGCAAAGCCCAACAATCAGATAGTGAAAATATTTCTTTACTGCTTCTTTCACCTCCCCACATACTATTAATCTGAACATAATTCTTGGAATTAGAAATTATATAGACACAACCACTCATATTAGGAAACAGCTTGGAACAAGTTAAAGCGACTACTTGATATACTTCATCTTTAGACTCGCAGGAATAAAGCATATCCGTCATATCTGAGAGATATATAAGTTCTCGTTTTTTTGCCTCTAATTCTAGTGTTTTTTCTTCTAGCTGCCGATTTAGGTCAGTGAGCGCTCGCTGTGCTTCTATGGATTCTGTAATATCGATACTGATCCCACCGATACGGTAAGCGCCCGTTGCGTAATCGCTAAACGGAAACTTAAATGATAGCCAGTAGCACGGCTGATTGTTACCAGGTACTTTTACCTCTTCAATTAGCTTCAAAGGACGTAGAGTCTTCAAAACAACTCGATCGTTCTCCATTACCCGCCGCCCCTCTTCTGGATCTGGCAAGTATTCATTATCCGTTTTTCCCAACCATTCTTGTGAATCTACCGAAAATCTAGACTGTATTTCCTGGTTGTAGTAAAGCACTCTAGATTGCTCATCTTTGATATATGCTCCAAACGGCCCCTGATCTAGGAATAGCTGTTGCATTTGCTGGCTGCGTTGAAGTTTGCGGGTATCTTCTTGAGATTTGGCGATCGCCTTTACAATTTGATAAGCGGTTGGCGTCAGGTAGAGTAAGGCAGATAAGGAAATAAACGCCATTACATCAAGTACGCCTAAATGCAGCAGGGAAACTGCCATATATGGCTCAAAGATCGCCAAAAAGTGATGAAATCCGCAAAATAGTACGAATCCACCTGATAAGAAAAAGGCTAGCCAAAACTTAGAAGGGATAGTTGCCTTAGTTTTGGCAAAGAAAACCCCTATTACTATGGGGATACCAAAGTATGAAAATGCAGTAATGCTGTGAGCAATTATGCAATTCCAGTAAATAGGTTCCATTACTGACCTGATATTAATATTTCATCCGTTTGACTATAATTCTGGGTAGCCTCAAAATGTAAGTGGATAAAGGATGATTTCAGTGCTTCATAACTGAATTTTATGGTAGCTTTCTGAAAAGTTACTCATGTCACCCCCTTACCAACCTGACCTACCAAGTGAGTGAGTTCGGGTAAAATCAGTTTTTCCATCGCCAGTCGCACAGCATTACTGGAACCAGGAAGCGAGAAGATTAATTTATCTTGATAAACACCAGCAACGGCACGAGAAGCGATCGCCCGCGAACCAATTTCTTGATAACTTAAAAAACGAAATAACTCACCAAATCCCGGCAAAGTTTTCTCCAGTAACTTCTCAATGGCATCGTAGGTGGTATCTCGTGGTGCAATACCTGTACCACCATTGAAAATTACAGCATCCAAATTTGTGCTTTTACCTAGATTTTCTATCTGCCCTTGAATTTGTGTTGGTTCATCTTTAATAATCGTGTAGGCTCCTACAGCATAGTTAGCACCAAGGAGTAACTGCTGAATTAGCTGCCCACTTTTGTCTGTTTCCAAAGTGCGCGTATCGCTGACAGTAACTACAGCACAAGTTACTAGAACTCCAGGCGAGTCTGGATGGGGTTGTGGCATTATATGTCACTCATGAACTTTTAATAATGGATAATTGGGCATGGTAAATGGCGCATTGACAATTACCGATGCCCGATGCCCTATGACGCCAGTTGCTTTAACGCAGGGAACCTCTGCAATGCACTGGCTCCCCTATGCCTCATTTTTACTCAGTCCCAGATCGTTTTCTTCAGCATACCGTTCCATGAAGCGCATAAAGCGCTCCCATTCTTGAGCAGATTTCATTACGTAAAGTGCTTCTAATTCTTCCGGTTTCCCGTTAATAAATTTAGCTTTAACTTCACGGGTAATTATCTCGCCTTCTTCGTCAATCAAGTACATCCCAGTAATATCTTCGGTAGTACCTTGATCTAAAATTTTCGGATTCGTAAAAATAAAGGTCGCTGTACCACTATCCCCAGTACGCGATCGCGTCAAGCGCACATCTGGAGTTACTTCTTCGTCAAGACCTCTAGAAAACTGGATTTTCGCCATGATGAATGAATTTAAACTTTTGTGATGGTTAATTTAATATTCTCTCATCAATTAGAACACCACGGTCTAGAGTCTGCTGTTATTCCGCTTTTAGTGTATATACTTAAATCGCTTCTTTTTCAAGTAACAAAGTTACGGGGCCGTCGTTTTCAATTGTAACTTGCATCATTGCACCAAATTGACCTGTTTCCACCTGCAAACCGCTAGCTCTTAACTTAGTAACAAAGCGATTATACAAATCTTCTGCCGATTGGGGAGCAGCTGAACGGTCAAAAGAAGGACGGCGACCTTTGCGACAGTCACCATAAAGGGTAAACTGACTGACAACTAACAAATCGCCGCCAATTTCTTGTATAGATTTTTGCCAGCGTTCGTCTCCTTCTTCGTCAGGAAACAGCCGCAATTCTAAGCATTTACGCACCATCCAGTCGATTTCAGCAACAGTATCGGTATTGGCTATACCTACAAGCAAATTTAGCCCCTGTCCAATTTTGCCGACAATTTCATCATTAACTGTAACTTGAGATGATTTGACTCGCTGGATAACAACGCGCATTTTTACTAATTCGTAATTCGTAATTCGTAATTATTGGCGAAACACTCGCGCGTAAATACAGGGGAGTAAGGAAGCGATGTCTACGACGGGCTATCCGGCGTCGCTATTCTCTCATTTTCATTGCTCAAAATTGATGGCGGAGCCATTGAGAATGCATTCCCAGGTGAAACCTGGGAACGAGTATTAAACTTTTGTACAGACGCGATTAATCGCGTCTCTAACTCCTAACTTTTATTTGCCAAAGCCTTTACCGCGAGAGGTTGAAGGTAGACAAATGCATTTTTCAAGTTGACTAATTAAAGCCTCACGATCCAAATTTTGACCAATCAGCACTAGCTGATTTTTCAATTGACCTTTCCATTCATCATCATCCAAGGTGAAGCGTTTACCGCAAAGGTGGAAAATATGACGCTTCGGGCTTTCATCAAACCACATAATCCCCTTGGCTCGGAAAATATTTGAGGGTAGCTGGTTATCTAAGAAATACTGAAACTTCCTAATAGAAAACGGCTTGTCACTTTGGAAAGAGATGGAAGTAAAACCATCATTTTCTAAATGGTCAGAATGATGGTGATGATCGTGATGGTCATGGTCATGGTCGTGATGATCGTGACCGCATGTTGAGTGGTCATGCTCATCATGATGATCGTGATGTTCATGATCGTGATGGTCGTGTTCATCCACCACTGTGTCGAAATATTTATCCGACTCAAACAGACCAACACTCAGAATTAAAGGAAGTGGCACTTGCGATCGCGTCGCACGAATAATTCTTGCCCCTTCCTTAACTTCGTTGATTTTTATTTCTAACTCATTCAAAGTGGCTTCATCAACTAAATCAGCTTTGTTCAGCACAATTACATCGCCATAAGCAATTTGGCTGTATGCTGCTTCCGAGTTAAATAAATCTAGGCTGTAATTAGCCGCGTCTACCACGGTAATAATCGAATCCAAACGGGTTAAATCCCGCAATTCTGTGCCCAGAAATGTTAAAGCTACTGGTAGTGGATCTGCTAATCCAGTTGTTTCCACTACTAGATAATCTAGATTTTCTTGGCGTTCTAAAACTTTGTAAACTGCATCTACTAAATCATTATTAATAGTGCAGCAGATACAACCATTATTTAACTCCACCATGTTCTCACCAGTGGAAACAATTAGCTCGTTGTCGATGCCAATTTCGCCAAATTCATTCACGAGAACAGCGGTTTTTAAACCCTGTTGGTTGTTGAGGATATGATTGAGTAAAGTCGTCTTGCCACTACCGAGAAAACCCGTAATAATTGTTACTGGCATTCCTTGTTTGGGCGTATCCATTGCCGAAGATTCGGGTGTAACTGCTGATTGCATAGCGCTGTTATCAAATAATCAAAAAATAGTAATGTAGCGCAGATAGTCCAGAAAACACTAGCATAGGGATGCTGGACTGTCATCCCAGCTGCTTTACCCTATTATTACGTATCTCTCTATTTCAGCATTACTCTGTTATGACCCTAACCCTTTACAATACCCTCACCCGTCGTCAAGAACCGTTTGAAACAGTCGAACCAGGCAAGGTTAAGATGTATTACTGCGGCGTGACGGTATACGACTACTGCCATTTGGGTCATGCTAGAGCTTGCATCGTTTGGGATGTAATACGCCGATACCTCCAGTTTATCGGTTATGAAGTCCGATATATCCAAAATTTTACTGATATTGATGACAAGATTCTCAATCGAGCCTGTGCTGAACATTCATCGATGGAAGCCGTAGCCGATCGCTTTATCAAAGCATATTTTGAGGATATGGCGCGATTGGGAATCAAAGAAGCTGATGAGTATCCCCGCGCTACCCATACGATGAATGGCATTCAGCGGTTAATTCATGAGTTGGAAAATAAGGGTTTTGCTTACCCTGCTGACGGTGATGTGTATTATGCAGTACGGCAGTTTGCTGAGTATGGCAAGCTTTCGGGACGCAAGTTAGAAGATATGCAAGCCGGGAAAAGCGAGCGCGTCAACATAGAAGATCCAGAATATCAGAAAAAGAAAGACCCCTTCGATTTTGCTTTATGGAAAGCAGCAAAACCGGGAGAACCTGCTTGGGAATCACCTTGGGGCGCAGGTCGTCCGGGGTGGCATATAGAATGCTCGGCAATGGTACGCGATCGCCTGGGTGATACGATCGATATTCATGCTGGTGGTGCTGACTTAATTTTTCCCCATCACGAAAATGAAATTGCCCAATCTGAGGCTGTGACGGGAAAACCCTTAGCGCGTTACTGGTTGCATAACGGCATGGTAAAGGTAGATGGTGAAAAAATGTCCAAATCTTTGGGCAACTTTACCACTATTCGAGACTTGCTGGATCGAGGAGTTGACCCGATGGCAGTGCGGTTGTTCGTGTTGACCGCTCAATATCGCACACCCATAGATTTTACCGACGAAGCGATCGCCGCAGCAACCAACGGCTGGCACACCATTAAAGAAGGTTTACTCTTCGGCTACCAATACGGCAAAAAACTAGGCTGGGGAGTGGGAACAGCTTCACTACTCGCTGAAACTGTTGAACGCTTTCAAGAAACCATAAATAACGACTTTAATTTTCCTGGTGGATTAACAGTGCTGTTTGAATTAGCCAAAGAACTGCGCCGTGAGGGAAATATTATTGTGCATGAAGGGAAAACCGAAACTTCCCCTGATGAGTTACAGCGTCAATGGCAAACTCTCGTTACATTAGCTGGAGTTTTGGGTTTAGAAGCCGAGATAGAAGCGGAAACTGACAAGAGTGATGGTTTAAGCGATGCGGAAATTGAGGCGAAAATTCAGCAAAGGCAAGAAGCACGTAAAGGTAAGAATTTTGCCGAAAGCGATCGCATTCGTGACGAACTTCAAGCACAAGGTATTACGCTAATTGATAGTCGTGATGGTACACGCTGGCACCGTAATTAGGGAGTGGGGAGTAGGGAGTAGGAGGAAAATTCCCCATTCCCCATTCCCCATTCCCCATTCCCCATTCCCCATTCCCCATTCATTAAATTATGTGGTCTGAACTCAAAAAAGCGATCGCTAGTTTCGATATACCCGCTGATTGGATTGGTATTAGAGCCGTAAAGGAGACTTCTACTACCCGTTCAGTCCGTGACGCCTTACCCCAACTAAACGGCAAATCCTTCACTATTGGAGCCATGCTGGAAGTTTTGGTCAATGGCTGTCTAGGTTATGCAGCTACTAACTCTCTAGAACTGTCTTCCCTGCAAACCGCCGCTCAAACAGCCTATAACCAGGCACTAGCAGCCAGTGAATGGTGGATACATCCCTTCCGTGAAAGTGAGCGTCCTAAAGTCGTTGGTGAATATAAATCGCCATTTCTTGAGCCATTGAATGCTCTGAGTCCAGGAGAAATCAACGATTTACTGGTTCGCATTTGCCAAACGCTCAAGGTTGACGACAAAATTGTGCAAACCATAGCTAGTGCCAGCACTACTGAGAGAGAATCTTGGTTTGTTAGCAGCAACGGCTCAGAAGTCTATCAAAAAATTCTATCTATAGGCACTCATTATGGAGCCACTGCCCAAGATGGAGCAGTTGTACAGCAGCGCAGCAACAACGGCTCGCAAGCAAACTGTTACCAAGGCGGACTCGAACTGTTAAAACAAGACAACTTATGGCATCGGGTGCGGCAAATAGGCGAACAAGCAATAGAACTTTTGACAGCAGAAGAATGCCCCACTACCCGTACCAATTTAGTTTTAGCCCCAGATCAAATGATGCTGCAAATCCATGAAAGTGTCGGGCATCCTCTAGAAATTGACCGAATTTTGGGAGATGAGCGTAACTATGCTGGGGGCAGCTTTGTTAATAAAAGTGATTTTGGCAACCTAGTATATGGTTCGCCATTGATGAATATTACCTTTGATCCCACCGTGCCTGGTGAATTTGCCAGTTATGGCTTTGATGATACGGGTGCTGTAGCGACACGGGAGTATTTGGTTAAAGAAGGTGTACTGCAACGGGGTTTAGGCAGTCTAGAGAGTCAAGCCAGAGCAGGTGTAGCAGGAGTTGCCTGTGCCCGTGCTTCCTCATGGAATCGACCAGCGATCGATCGCATGGGTAATTTGAATTTAGAGCCTTTAAACGGTACTTTTGAAGACATTATTGGCGGGATAGAACACGGCGTTTACATGGAATCTAACCGTTCTTGGTCAATTGACGATCGCCGCTACAAATTCCAATTTGGTTGTGAGTACGCTAAATTAATTGAAAACGGTAAACTCACCAAAACTCTTCGTAATCCTAACTATCGCGCCACAACACCAGAGTTTTGGCATAGTTTAATTAAAGTCGGAGATGCGACAAACTGGCAAATGTATGGTACTCCTTATTGTGGTAAAGGAGAACCAAATCAGGCCATTTGGGTAGGACACGGTTCACCTGTCTGCGTATTTGCGAATGTCGAAGTTTTTGGTGGAGGAACTTGAAAAATACAATAGTTAGGAGTTAGGAGTTGGTAGTTAGGAGTTTTGAATTAAGTAGATAGGTATAATTAAACATAAAATAAAAGCCTAGCTCGTAGTGAGTGATTCATCGCTAAAAAAGATTATCAGGGCTAAAGTCCTTACTACAAACTTTAATTTATTTACGCCTAGCTACTTATAAAAATTCTTTTAACTCCTAACTCCTAACTCCTAACTTTCTCCCTCTCTCTATTCCCTATTAATATTTAATATCCATGAAAATTGAGGAATTATCTGCATTAGAAGTCAGCTTTAATCGACTGATTGAAAGTCTGCTGATTAAAAAAGCAGAGAATGAACAATTCACTGTGAGACTCAGCAGTGAAATAAGTCAATTTACTCGCTTTAATCATGCAAAAGTGCGACAAACTGGTTGTGTTGCTGATGGTTGGATAGAACTGACTTTGATGCAAAATCAGCGCAACAGTGTTCGGCAGTTTCCCTTTACTGGGAATTGGGAGGTAGACTGGCAATTAGCATATACTGCTTTGCAAGAACTACGTGACGAACTTATTCTACTACCCATCGATCCATATCTAGTTTTGCCATCAGGAAATAATATCAGTCGAGAAATACATTCTGGAAATTTATTGGCGACTGAGGCAGTAGTTCCAACTGTGCTAGAACTAGTTGCTGAATTGGATTTTACAGGGATATACGCAGGGGGAGTGGTAATTAAAGCTTATGGTGATTCTAGGGGTCAAAAACACTGGTTTGCGACTGATTCTTTTACCTTAGATTATTCTCTATTCTCCCCATCTGGACAAGCAGTTAAGGGTACATTTGCCGGGAGTGATTGGAATGAATCCAAATATATAGCCAAAATTAGCGAAGCTAAAAAACAACTAGAATTGCTTGCTCACCCAACTAAAGAACTGCCACGGGGACAGTACAAAACTTATTTTGCACCTGCTGCTGTTGCAGATTTATTATTGATGCTTTCTTGGGGAGCAGTAAGCGAAGCTGATATCCAACAAGGAAATAGTGCTTTAGCTGCTTTATCGCGTCAAGAAAAACAACTTTCTCTAAGATTTAGTTTGAAAGAGAACTTTCAGCGGGGATTAGTGCCGCGATTTAATGAATTGGGAGAAATGGCAGCACCGGAGTTACCTGTAATAGAAAAAGGATATTTAGTAAATACTTTGGTGAATTCCCGAACTGCTAAGGAATATCAAAAAGTTGCCAACGGCGCTAATGGTTCAGAGACTTTACGAGCGCCAGAAGTGAGTACTGGTAATTTAGTATTTGAACAGATTCTTTCGAGTTTAGATACAGGATTATATGTATCAAATTTGCATTACTTGAATTGGAGCGATCGCCACACTGGTAGAATCACAGGTATGACCCGCTATGCTTGTTTTTGGGTAGAAAATGGAGAAATTATCGCACCCATTGAAAACTTACGTTTTGACGAAAGTCTCTACCGCTTCTGGGGAGAAAACTTAGTAGATTTGACAAATTTTCAGGAGTTTATTCCCGAAGTAGGAACTTATGAAAGTCGCCAACTAGGAGGTAGTTTAGTTCCCGGTATGCTAGTAGAAGATTTTACATATACCTTGTAGTTATATTGTGTAAAAATACTCTATTTTTGCTAGAGACGCGTTAGCGAAGCCCAGTCTAAGTTCACGTCTCTACAAAAAATTATAAAATCATCTATCTCTGTAAACTGCATTAATTACAATATCTTTGATACTCAGGTAAAGAATTAATAGCAACAATAAAAATTGCTCAAATTGAAGAACTGGATCTAAACGCCAACCTTGATAATACAAGATTACTCCACTTAACAACATTATAATTGGCGTAAATATAAGTTGGATAATGTAAAGGGCTAAAGCCCAGCCTCTAAGCCTGGTTCCACGTTGGGATAGCCAAGCTACTGTTAAAATTAAGTAAATAATTGCCCAAAGCAAATAAATAATTCCAATTAAACCAGCTAGATTTAATCCAAAGTTAACTTGAGCCAAAGTAAGCATTTATTAAAAATCCTGCTTAATTACAAGCTAAAATTTAAAATTTATTATTAGTAGGTAGATTCCCTAAAATTATTCATTCATGAAAATTGTTGGGTTAAGCAATAGCGAAACCCAACCGATAATTTTTCCTCATCTCTGGTTATAACCTCTATCTTTTTTTGCCAGGAGGTGAATTGCGCTGGGTGAGGTTATCAATTTGCAATTGTTGCCGTCCGTTGGTGATAACTCGCAACATCTCTTTGAGATCCTGCTCGATATTTCCCAAAATGCCATCGGCATAAGCATCAGCACCATCTTCAATTTCTTGAGCATGAGCGATCGCATTTTGTCGCATCAGCTCTAACTCTTGCTGACAAGCATACCGCTTGCGGTCAATCTCGGCGAGGGTTTCTTGCATTATTCCCTCACACTCTTGTTGCACTTGTCGCCGCAGTTGTTCAGCTTCTTGTTCAGCCTGGTGAATAATATCGCTTTCAGCTAAAATTTGCGCTCTTTTTGCTTGTGCAGCCTCAACAACCTGCTGCCCATACTCTTCCGCCTCCAGCAGAATTTCGTCCTTTTGGTCGAGAACTGCTGCTGCTTCTTGAAAAAGTGATGGTAAAGCCAGCCGGATGTAATCAAGCTGATCTAGCAGCTTTTCTTCATCTATGAGTGTGCGTCCCGTTAGCGGAATTCTGAGACTAGAGAGAACCATTTCCTCTAGGCGGTTGAGTTCCTGCTGAATATCTATGCTTCCCTCTCCACCGAGATATTCTTGAGGGGGGGGATTGCTTCCGTTGAGATTGGGTTCAACATTGGAGATTTCTGATTGTAGCATTGGTATATATCTAGGGCAATGTGTGGGGGAACGAGATGATCGATAGAGCCACCAAACCTTGCAATCTCTTTTACCACACTACTACTTAAAAAACTATACTCATTTGAGGTTGCGAGAAAAACTGTTTCTATTTGGGTAGAAAGAGTTTTATTGGTGTGAGCCATTTGCAGTTCCACTTCAAAATCTGACACAGCCCGTAAACCCCGGATCAAAACTTGTGCTTGTTGCATTTGAGCATAATTGACGGTAAGACCATCAAAGCTGTCTACTTTTACATTAGGTAGATGTTGTGCAGAAAGACGGATCTGATCTAGCCGTTGCTCCACACTAAAAAGTGGCATCTTGTTAGGGTTCCGCAGTACAGCGACAATCACCCGCTCAAACAGCCGACTACCGCGCTGGATAAGATCGAGGTGTCCCAAGGTAATGGGGTCGAAGCTACCAGGATAAATAGCGATCACAATTTTAAATATATCAAAGTTATTTAGGTGATTATATCGAAACCGTTTTGTGTAACTTACTCAAATCTACCATCTTGCGCTCTCGGTAAGGATGGTAAACTCAATTGTTTTAGTGGCACAAGTTATGCTCAACTAGGCGTTAGGAACTAGACTCCTAAATATGAATACTGGATTTTTACCTACGTCCCCACAATGTTGTGGAAGATTCAAGTGTAGTTACAGTATTCAAGACACAAGAAACTCCGTACTTAGCAAAGTGCGCGGGTAGTTAACGAACTTTTCTAGGTAATTTTTCATGGCACTGGATTTTCCCACTTTGCCCTTGGCGTTTCAGTTTACTTCTCCAGGACCGATTCTGGTGAAAATAGGGCCACTCAGTATTCGTTGGTACGGCTTGTTGATTGCCACAGCAGTGTTAATTGGCGTTATCCTTTCCCAGAATTTGGCAAAGCGCCGTAATGTTAATCCTGAGTTGCTAGGCGATTTGTTCTTTTGGTTGTTGATTGGGGCAATTCCTGGCGCACGACTATATTACGTTTTTTTTGAGTGGTCAAAATATGCCCCAACTCCAGGAAAAATCTTTGCGATCTGGGAAGGAGGTATTGCCATTCATGGAGCGATTCTTGGTGGCGTTGTCGCTGCGTTAATCTTTGCCAAAATCAAGCAGGTTTCTTTCTGGCAATTGGCAGATTTAGTAGCACCTTCGCTGATTTTAGGGCAAGCGATCGGACGTTGGGGCAATTTCTTTAATTCTGAAGCTTTTGGCGATCCTACTAATTTACCCTGGAAACTCTATATTCCAGCAGAGCATCGTCCTTTAGACTATGTTAATTTCGATTACTTTCATCCCACCTTCCTGTACGAATCTCTATGGGATTTAATGGTGTTTACGTTACTAATAACGTTGTTTTTCCGGTCTTTATCTAGTAAGCCACGTCTGAAGGTAGGCACACTGTTTCTCATTTACTGGCCAGCCTACAGCTTAGGACGCTTGTGGATTGAAGGCTTTCGCACTGATAGCTTGATGCTGGGTCCATTACGGATGGCACAAGTAGTCAGTAGTCTAGGAATTTTATTGGGATTAGTTGGATTAGCTTGGCTTTACTTACTCAAACGCCCTTTACCCGATGTAGTTCCTACTCTTAAGGGAAATGGGGAAAGTGGGAGATGAGGGGGACAAGGAGAATAACTATGCCTTATGCTCAATTCCCAATGACTAAAAAATAAAAAATGCCCCAGAGTATTCTCTAGGGCTTAACCAGGGTGCATCTACCATTACTCTCTACTAGGGAAAGAGGGTAAATCCGGAAAGATACTGAAGAATTTGCCAAAAAATTTTTTTGAGGGATTGCCGTGTGTTCTTCTAATAGTGAATATACAGAAAAACTAAGCTATAAAAACACACTATATACTGTAGAACCATCTGTGTATATTGTCGGAGCAGGCCCTGGAGATCCTGACTTATTGACGGTGAAGGCGCAGAAATTACTGGCTGTTGCTGATGTAATTTTATTTGCTGATTCTTTAATACCCGAACAAATTTTAGAACTTTGCCGAAAAGATGCCGAGATAATTAGAACTGCGAATCAGACTTTAGAAGAAATTTTGGCGATTATGATCGATAGAGTGCGATCGCAACACAAATCTGTAGTCCGTCTCCATTCTGGCGATCCTAGTCTCTACAGCGCCATCCACGAGCAAATGCACCTCCTCGCAGAGGCAAATATTCCTTTTGAAGTCATACCTGGTATCAGCGCTTTTCAAGCTGCTGCTGCCAAACTTAAAATAGAACTGACTGTCCCTGGTTTAGTTCAAACCATTATTTTGACACGTATTAGTGGACGTACAGAAGTTCCCGCCGCCGAAGAATTAGCCACTCTTGCAGCACATCAGGCTAGCCTGTGCCTGTATCTCAGTGCGCGTCACATCGAAAATGCCCAAGCTAAACTACTCGAACACTATCCAGCCGAAACCCTGATTGCGATTTGCTTTCGCATCGGCTGGCCTGATGAAAAAATCAGGGTTGTCCCTCTGAATCAAATGGCAGATTGCACTCATCAAGAAAAACTAATTCGCACCACACTGTATATAATCAGTCCAGCCCTCTCGACAACAACAGGGCGATCGCGTTTATATCATCCCGAACATAGTCACCTATTTCGCTCATCTCATAACTAAATATTGGGCATTGGTTATTCTCCTTGTCTCCCTCATCTCCCTATTGCCTCTGCGTTTCGGTAAACTTAACAATGTAATAAAATCCAAAATCCCAATTCAGTACTATGCCTTTAATTAAAGTGCAAACTTCTGCATCTGCTCCTCAAAAAGCTGAAATTGAGTCAATGCTTTTAAACCTATCAGCCAAGTTAGCGAAACATTTGGGAAAACCAGAATCTTATGTAATGACTGCTTTTGAACCGGGAATTCCTATGACTTTTGCAGGGAATACAGACCCAGTTTGCTACATTGAAATTAAGAGTGTTGGCACGATGAAGCCAGAGCAAACGGCAGCAATGAGTCAAGACTTTTGCCAGCAGATTAACCAAACTCTAGGTGTGCCTAAAAATCGCATTTACATAGAGTTTGCAGACGCTAAGGGTGCAATGTGGGGCTGGAACGGCACAACTTTTGGTTAATTTCTCGTCTTCTTTGGTCAAGACTAACTCGATCTGGCAGCTGTAGGATAGAGATCCAACACCAACTCGTGATTTTTTATGTCTGCTACGCCTCTTGTATCTCAGGTTGACTTCAACTCAGAAAAATCAGAATTAATCCCTCCCCTTCTAGGTGCTTCTCTGGCGGAGTTAAGCACTTGGGTGCAGCAACAAGGACAACCTGCTTACAGAGGAAGGCAACTGCATGAATGGATCTACGATAAAGGAGTGCGATCGCTAGCTGATATTTCTGTCTTCTCCAAGCAATGGCGCAAAGAAGTGGCAGAAGTTCCCATAGGGCGTTCAATTTTACATTACCGCTCTGAGGCTCCCGATGGTACAGTGAAATATCTTTTACGATTAACAGACGGGCAAATTATTGAAACTGTAGGCATCCCCACCTTTGCAGAAAGGGGAGAAGGCCCAAAAGCCCGTTTGACAGTTTGCGTCTCTACTCAGGTGGGTTGCCCAATGGCGTGTGATTTCTGCGCTACTGGTAAGGGAGGCTACAAACGCAACCTAGCACGGCATGAAATTGTCGATCAGGTGTTGACTGTGCAAGAGGATTTTCAACAACGGGTTAGCAATGTGGTGTTTATGGGACTGGGTGAACCGTTGTTGAATACTGAGAATGTCTTAGCAGCCCTGAAATCCCTCAATCAAGATGTCGGTATTGGGCAGCGATCGCTTACAGTTTCTACAGTGGGTATTCGCGATCGCATCCGTCAGTTCGCACAAAATAATTTGCAAATCACTCTGGCTGTGAGTCTCCATGCACCCAACCAAGCACTACGGGAAAAACTCATCCCCAGCGCCCGCGCCTATCCTCTCGAAGATTTACTGGCTGAATGTCGGGAATATGTAGAAATCACTGGCCGCCGCGTTACTTTTGAATATGTTCTCCTGGCTGGTGTTAACGATTTACCAGAACACGCATTGGAACTTTCAAAATGCCTGCGAGGATTTCAAAGTCATGTGAATTTGATTCCCTACAATCCCATCCAAGAAGTAGACTACAAACGCCCCAACCGCGATCGCATTCAAGCTTTTGTGAACGTCCTCAAGCAGCAAAATACTGCTGTTAGTGTCCGTTATTCTCGTGGTTTAGAAGCTGATGCTGCTTGCGGACAACTAAGAGCAAGTAAGAATTAAATCTGTTGTAGTCAGTAAATTTAATTACTTTTAGCTTACGTATATCTGCACGTTAGTTGTAATTGTTGCAAGAAGGCGGCGGTAGGAATTGTTATATTAAGGTTAAGCGATCGCTCAACCCAACCTATAACAAATCACTTATGTTGAATCGATCATTAACGCTTAAACTATGGCTGCTAGCGATTGTTCTTGCAAAAGCTCTGCCGATGAATTCTCCTGCTTATGGACAAATAATTCAACCGATTCCTCAGCAACCTGAGTCCTTTCAAGAAAGAATGAGACAACAACAAGAGGAACGAATTCAGCAAACACAAGAGCAATTGAAGGAAACATGGCTACGCCAAAACCTTCAACAACCACTAATACAACAGCAAGATTTTACACGACAACGGCAAGAACTAATACGCCAGCAACAACTTAGACTACAACAGGAACAAACAAGACTACAACAGCAACAATTTACACGACAGCAACAATTGAGAATACAAGATCAACAACTCAGACAAGACCAACAAATTAGACAACAGCAACAATTTAGATTACAAGAACAGAGGCGACAGCAAGAACTCAGACAACAGAAAGACAACCTGTGAAGTGTTCAAAATTCCTGTTGAAGAAGAATTCAGAATTCTGAATAAGAAAGTAGGGAATATCCTGCGGAAAGCAAGCTACTCACTCGCCACTAATGTCAACCGCTAAATCTTCTTTTTCAAAGACGTGCAAAAGACGATTTAGCGCATTTTTTAAACCTACTTTTTCAGAAGCTCTCTATGAGACGCTGCACTATCTGCTAGTTCTTCGACCCTTCTCTACGAGACGCTGCGCGTAGCTTGCTTCTCCGTTCGCGCAGCATCCCGTAGGGAGGAGTGCAACAAGCTCAGAGCATCGCCAGTTTAGCAAGCATCGGACTCCAATTCATAGTGAATTCTGACTCCTAACTCCTAACTCCTGAATTATGTTTTTATCAATAACTTTTTTATTAAAAATTAGAGAACATCTTCTCGAATTTTTAATTTTTTCTTATTAGCTAGCGGTGTGCATGAATGCCAGGAGCATACGCTTCAATTACTTTGCCAGTGCGAGTGCAACTAATCATCAAATAGTCACAACTTGGGCATTGTGTCCGAGTTAATTGACTATCAGAAATATAATAACGCTCTGCATGACTACCACAATTTGGGCAGTAAATCTTTTGTACTGTATGCATTTTAAAACCCCTGGTTGTAATTATTTTTTATTTGGTAAAGCTACTAGTTAAACCAGGAAAAAATCTGGTTCGACCCAACTTAACAAACTGCTGTAATATTGGCTGATTATTTTAAACAAAACTTCAGGTTTGATCGCTCTCCCATATCTTTATCTATTATTCTAAAATTTCAGTGATTTTACCCTCCTACTTTAGACACATAAATTATTTTTCAATCAAATGCTGCTTAGATATTTGCTGATCCCTATAATTAATGCTTTGAGAGAGCCTTGTTTACAGCCATTTCAGACGAATACAAAAAAAGCTGTTCTTGTATTCAAAAGTTAAACCACATAAATTACTGTATATTTAGTAACCAAATCTCTATCTTAAGATTTAGTTAATATTTGCTGACAAGATTTATGAGATTAAATTCTGGTGAGATAACCTAATTACAACTAGCTAACTTCATAAGAAGCGGCTTCCTTTGTTTAAACAGGATGAAAATAATCGTAAATTTCTTGAGCCAAACGCGGCCCAATTCCTGCGACTTCAGCGAGTTGTGTGGTTGTCGCTTGCCGAATGTAATCAACTGAGCGAAAATGCCCTAGTAATTGCTTTTGTCTATGATGTCCTAAGCCAGGAATTTCATCTAAACGCGATCGCTTCAATTTATCACTGCGCTGCTGACGATGGAAACTTACTGCAAATCGATGCGCTTCATCCCGCAACCGCCGCAATAACTGTACCCCTGGTTGTTCTGCATCAGTTGTCAAGGGTTTAGATTCTCCCGGTAAAAAAATCTCTTCTCGCTGCTTTGCTAAACTTACAACTCGCAAGTCTTCTAATAAATTCATCTCTTGCAAGACGGCGATAACCGATGATAACTGACCTTTACCACCATCAATCATGATTAAATCAGGCCAGTCAGGATTACCCAAACGTGTTAATTGCGGATTTTCCCCATACTTGCGGAACCGCCTCTGGATGACTTCAGCAAGACTAGCAAAATCATCTGAATGTCCTGCTGTCACCGTGGGATTTTTAATTTTGTAGTGACGATAGTGCTGTTTTGCGGGTAATCCGTCGATAAACACGACTTGCGAAGCTACTGCATTTGACCCTTGAATGTGGGAAATATCATAACCTTCAATGCGGTGAGGTACATCTGGTAAATCGAGAATGGTGGCTAAATCTTGCATTGCTTGGTGATTGCGATCGCCAAATTTCTGCATTCTTTGCAATTCATACTGAGCATTTCGCTCTACCATCTCAATTAATTCTGCCTTAGTTTGGCGTAAAGGAGTCAAAATTGTGACTTTTTTGCCTTTACGTTGAGTTAAGACATCCGCCAATATCTCAGCATCTGGTAATTCATGCTGTACCAAAATTTCTAAGGGTATTTCTACGGAATCAGCAGTTTGGTAATGTTCCTCTAAAGCTCGTTGTAAAATAGCTCCTGGTTCTGCGTGAGCATCCGCCACAAAGGCTAAACGTCCAACCAACTGCCCAGCGCGAATCTGGAATAGTTGAATGCAGGCGTGCTGTTCGTCGGCTGCCAGTGCGATCGCATCCCGTGAAATTGTATCATCTGACAAGGAAACTTTCTGGTCAGCTGTCAGCGACTTTAACCCAGAAATTTGATCGCGAATTCGCGCCGCTGACTCAAAATTCAAGTTCTCAGCGGCTGCGTTCATCTGTTGGGTCAAAATATCAATCAGTTCCTGAGTTCGACCTTGAAAAACCATCGCGATTTTTTGGACAATTTTGCGATATTCTTCTGGTGAAATCATCTGTTGACACACACCAGGACAACGCCCTAAATCAAAATTCAAGCAAGGACGGTCTTTAAAAAGTGGTTGAGGTCGTTGTCGCTGTGGAAAAATGCGCTTGCAGATGCGGACAATTTCTCGTAATAAACCAGCATCAGTATAAGGCCCGTAAAATTTATCCTTTTCTTTGCCAAATTGCCGCTTACGGGTAATAAAAATTCGCGGATAATCTTCTGACCAAGTAATGCAGAGATAGGGATATTTTTTATCATCTTTGAGCAGCACATTGAAGTATGGCTGATGCTGCTTGATCAAATTGGCTTCTAGCGCTAAAGCTTCGGCTTCAGTATCAGTGACGATGAATTCAATTTCTGTCACCAACTTGACCATCGTGGCGATACGTTCAGTCTTGTTGTAGCCATCCCGGAAATAGGAACGGACACGCGATCGCAACTTACGTGATTTACCTATATATATAATGCGATCGCTCCTGTCCCGCATGAAATAAACCCCCGGTTCCGGTGGAATTTCGGCTAGACGGTTTTCTAGTCGTTCTGGCTCTTTAACCAGTGGTAATATTTGAGTAGATATTGTCACAACCAAAATTAGGTAATCTTTCTCTATTTTAAGAAAAATTGTTTTTTTGTGCCGATTTAACAAATTATTTATCAAGTAAATATAAAGTAGCCGCTTCTAAGCTAGAGGCTTGCCAAAAAACTTACTCCAAGTATCACAACTTTCGAGCAGACTAGAGTTTGTTTTGCTATCACCTTAGTCATCGGCTGCTACTGTCAGAATAAAAATTTTGCTTTTTGAATCTATAGTTAACATTTTTAAATTTGTAATACTTTATTATCTAAAACTTTATACTTTAGATTAAATGATAATATTTTTGTATTGTTAGATATTATTTATTAATAACAAATGCACTTATATATTGCTTGTATAAACATTAAATAAAATCTTAATTTATTGACAATATTTATGTTTATTTATTGAATTTATAACATTAAGCGAATTAACGGATTTAGTCAGTTAAATTTACGATTATGATTGAGAATATATTTATTATGATGATTTCAGGCGAGAGCTAAACTATGAATTTACAAGATTTTGAAATCCAGTATCGTGAGGCTATGGCTGAAACTCTCAATGAACTGCAAACAGCAGTTTTGTTATTAGCGCAAGTACAACAGAAAATTTCAACAATTGGCAGTTCTGTACAAACTATTAGCGAGTGTGTTGAAGAGTTTATTGCCGATCAAAAAGCGGAATAAATACACGCCTAGCAAAAAAGGTTATCTGTGGCGACAAGTAAACTGTTCTTCAATTGCAAGGATGAGATCCTTGAGTTTTAAAGGTTTGACAAAATAGCTACATGCACCCAAACTCATAGCTAGTTCCTGATCTGCTTTAAAAGCAAAGGCTGAAACCACAATGATAGGTATTTTTGACAAATGAGGTTTTTGCTGGACTTGTTTTAAGAGTGAATAACCGTCAACATCTGGCAATTTCAAGTCCAATAACATTAAATCAGGCTCGAATTTTTCTATGGTTGAGAAAAAAGCAGAGCCTTCTGATAAACTTTGGACTTCATATCCCCAGTAACTTAGATAGTCACTAAGTAACATCCGATTGAGGTAATGGTCTTCAACTAGTAAAATTCGTCTAACTTTGTGTGACTGCAATGGCTGATTTATATTGAGTAATTCTACTGTCATTGCTACCTATTATCTGAGTATCTTAATTAAAAGCCAACAATTATTACCATAAACGAAAACAGTAGTGCATTTCAAAGTGAAACAAATATAAATTGTACTTATGTCGTTTAATGAAATATCTGAATAAATCAAATTTAGCTGCACTACAATAATAAAATGATAGTATAATCAAATATAATTAAATCAAAAATTAATCTTTTTTTTACGAATTTTTTATAATTTAGAGTATTAAGTTTACATCTTTTTTACAAATTTAATTTCCTAAATTTTATGAGTAAAACTACTTAAGTAATACTGGAACTAATATTGTGGTGATTGTCCTTACTAAACCTGTGAGAGTAAGTAATACCATTGTACGAAATTCATATTACAAAAAAATCCAGTTGCTAGGTGCATACAGATGTAAAATCTTGCAACCGATTTATTTGTTGCAGGTATTTTTAGAAACAGTATAACCTAGAAGATGAAATTATTTTCTAGCTGCAAGAAATTATTCATCAAAAAGGAGAGCTGTTAGCTCCCTTATTTATTTTTAGTTTTGAACCCGCGATTTTAAATAGATGCTTTTTTAAATTTGCGTAGCGTTACAAACATACCAGCAATACCCAGCAAACCAAACATTACTGATGCTTCTGGAACTGAACTTGAAGGAGATGTATCTCCAGGTGTGTTCCAACTATAGTATAAAATGTAATATTTAATAATACAGTAAAAATATTCAGAGTTTCTAAAAAAAAAGGAGCAAAATTGCTCCTTTCCTTATTTTTTGGAATGGAAACTGGAGTTTCAACCAGATGCTTTTTTCAATTTGCGTCGTGTAGCAAAGACACCAGCAACACCCATAAGACCAAGTATTACTGATGGTTCTGGTGCTGAGACATACTTAGGTGTCGTCCAAGTATAAATTCCACTGTAGGATACACCATCATCAGAAGCAGTAATACCGGATGCAGTGGGGTTAAAGCTATAGGCATAGTAAGTTTGACCACCAGTAACGACTTTAGCAATTTCACTAGCCGCAATTTCACCTTGATATCCATTTAATGCAGCTTGCAGAGTCAGTACATCTTTAAATGATGTGAGTTGAGAGATTTGACCTGGTAGCTGATTTTTGAGAGTATTCAGTTGAGAGATTTGACCTGGCAGCTGATTTTTGAGAGTATTCAGTTGAGAAATTTGACCTGGCAGTGTCTGATTTTTGAGAGTATTCAGTTGAGAAATTTGACTTGTCAGTTGTTGCCTTTTTACTTGATTGGCTGGAATGTTAGGAGTTGCGTTGAGTTGTGTTTGCAGTGTGGTAATCTGTGCTGGAATTGCGTTGAGTTGTGTTTGCAGGGTGGTAATTTGTCCTGGAATTGCGTTGAGCTGTGTTTGCAGTGTGGTAATTTGTCCTGGAATTGCGTTTAGTTGTGTTTGTAGTTGTGGAATTGAACTTTCAAGTTGTGAAAGGGTTGGTTGAGTTGTTTGTTGAGGAAACTGTGATTTAATTGCATTCCACTTTTCATCAACCTTAGTAGAAATAGTTGTTGCAAGTTTAGTCTTTACATCCAAGTGACCAACTAACTTCAGTTCCACACCGCCATTTTGACCGAATTGGAAACCACCAATGTTTGGATCTCCCATTCCCAAGGAAGGAAAATAACTAGTTATTAGTGATTTGCTGTCGGCTGAAAACCCGTTCCAAACTGATTGAAATGGTGTGTAGCTACTTAATAAATCGCCTAGCCATTGCGAACCAAAACTATTCCAGTCATTAGCAGTGACACTACTAACGGTGGCACTGTAGTTTCCTTTTGTGGCTGTGAAGCCAACATTAGAACCTGGGGTTTCGCTACTATACCAAAGCTCAACGTTAGAGCTGGAGTTGTTATCTGTCAAAGCTTTGATGGCAGCTTTAGTACCACCTTGTGCATTCCCGTTAATGAAGGTACCATTTGAGCCACCAGTGTAAGTGTTAATTTCTCCTGTATTATTGAAGTCAAAGGATGTAGCGTGTGCTGGGGCAGTGGCAAGAGCGCTCACACCAATAGCCATTGAGGCACCAATTACAAGTGTCTGAAAAGTCGTTTTCATTGTTTTCAAATCTCTGTCAGTTTGGAAGTTAAGTTTTAAACTAGTGTCGTTTTTAGGCTTGGGCTGTCTTGACCACAGGCTTTTTGGTAATACGGCTGCTTAAAAGCACGACCTGTATTTTTTAGCGGTCTTTGGTATCTGAGCGTACAAACCCAGTTTAAGTAACAGAGACACCTGATTGGGTAAAGTTACTGCTGATTATCAATAAAAAGATGAAGAATGTTTTGATAGTTATATACGTTTAATTACGTATTTTAGTCAAATTCTATAGTCGCAAAAAATTACAACACAATATTTTTAAGTTCAGTAAAATACGGGAATTAATAGGGACACACAAATGTGCGTCCCTACCGTATGTTCCATTGGTAACTTTGCCAATAAAAATCTTTGGCGTTCAGCTTGAGAAGAAATTTAATGAAGAAACTCAGCCATTCTTTCTACAGCAATTTCTAACAAAGGTGGCTCATGCACCAAGGCAAAACGGACATACCCTTCTCCAGATTTGCCAAAGCCAGCACCTGGAGAAACTGCTACACCAGTTTGTTTGACTAGCTGGGTACAAAATTCTACGGAGTTTTCACTCCAAGGTGAGGGCAATTTTGCCCAGATGTACATTGTGGCTTGGGGAGTAGGAACATTCCAGCCAATGCGGTGTAAAGCACTGATAAAAGCATCACGCCGTTCCTGGAAGGTGGTAACAGAAGATTTTACGCCAGCTTGAGGGCCAGTTAGGGCAGCGATCGCACCATTCAAAATTCCCCGATACTGATTAAAATCAACGGCGGCTTTTACCTGGCGTAAGGCGTTAATTAACTGGGCATTACCGATGGCATAGCCAATACGGAAGCCGCCCATATTGTAGGACTTGGAAAGGGTGAAAAATTCAATCGAGACGCTTTTTTCTGGATCGGCTTGCAGAATTGAAGGGACTAAGGACGGGGCATTGAGCATTAGTGATTCTCCTCTGCTCCTCTGCTCCTCTGCTCCTCTGCTCCTCTGCTCCCCAGTTTCCCCAAAGACCAAATCTACGTAGGGAAAATCGTGAACCAACACGAGATTGTGTTGTTGACAGAAAGTGACAGCTTCTTGGAAGAAAGATAAAGGTGCGATCGCAGCGGTGGGATTATGAGGATAACTTAATACCATCATCCGCGACTGGGCCAAGACAGGGGCGGGAATATCAGCAAACACTGGTAAAAAACCGTTTTCTGCCAGTAGTGGCATCGGGTAGATTTGACCGCTGGCTAGGTAAACTCCCCCCGCATGGGAGGGATAACCTGGATCGAGCAACAGGGCAAAATCCCCTGGATTAAGTATTGCTAGGGGTAAATGGGCTGTGCCTTCTTGAGAACCAATTAAAGGTAGTACCTCAGTTTGAGGATCGACTTTGATACCAAATTTTTGTTCGTACCAGTTGGCTGCGGCTTCGCGGAATCCAAGGGTACCGTTAAACAATAGATAACCGTGGGTACTGCGATCGTGGAGAGATTGGGCGATCGCCTCAATAACGTGTGCCTCGGCTGGTAAATCAGAAGACCCCAACGACAAATCAATTACCTCTCGTCCAGCGGCCAAAGCGACTGCCTTGGCTCTGTCCATATCAGCAAATACATTCGATTTTAGGGGTTGTAAACGTTTTGCAAACTGTATGTTAGTCATGAGTCATTAGTCATTAGTCATTGGTCATTGGTCATTGGTCATTTGCTATGAACTATGAACCATTGACTAATTACTATTTAAGTGGGTATCTAGAAGAGCAAATAATTTCTCTTTGCCGATGACTCCCTCGGTGGATATCAAAACTTCCTGTCCTTGAAATAGTCTGAGGGCAGGTACACCTTCCACTTGGTACTGCTTAACAGTCAGTGGGTTGGGGTCAATTTCCATTTTAACGACTTTGAGGCGATCGCTATATTCGCTAGCAGCTGAGTTAATCGCGGGCGACATCAATTGACAAGGCCCACACCAGGAAGCCCAAAAATAAACTAATACAGGCTGCTCGGCTTTTAACACTTCGGTTTCAAACTCAGCATCGGTTATGGTGATTACAGCCTTACTCATTGCAGTCTCCATCAGGTGGCGATCGAAGTTGGCACACACAATACTTTATCCCAAAGTCGTCAATAGTCCATAGTTAATAATTTATAGTGATTAGGATTGTTAACTATTGACTAATGACGTAAAATCCCACAGCCAACTGGTGTGGGACTAGCTTAAATAAGTTTTCTGTCAATTTTACAGTTGATCTAATTGCTTGCGTAAGGAATCTAACTCAGCATCAACCACCTCATTAGATTTAGGAGCAGTGGTTTGTTGTTGCGGTGGCAGTTGGGCTTGATTTTGTGGAGCTGCGGGTGGTAGCATTTGCGCTTTCAAAGCTGCCAATTCATCATCAACATCGCTACTACCTTCCAACTGAGCAAATTGGCTTTCTAAATTTTCACCTGCTAACTCTCCTAGTGCCTGGGCCCGGGATTCTTGGATTAAGACTTTTTCTTCCATCCGCTCGAAGGCAGCCATTGCACTGCTGGTATTCATCCCACGCACCATACCTTGAAGTTGCTCTTGGGCTTTGGCGGTAGTGATTCTAGCTCTGAGCATTTCTTTCTTGGTCTTAGCCTCAGAAATTTTGCTTTCCAGCTGGATTAAGTTGCGCTTGAGGGTTTCAACTTGAGTGCTTTGCGTATCTAAACTAGCTTTGAGAGCAGCACTGGTGTCTGTATAAGTCTTCTTGCGCTCTAGAGCTTGTCGTGCTAAGTTTTCATCACCTTTTTGTAGCGCTAGTTGGGCATTGCGTTGCCACTTATTGATTTCATTTTGGGCATCATTGTACTGTTTCTCGCTGCGTTTTTGGGAGGCAATCGTCTGGGCTACTCCCTGACGCAGCTGCACCAAGTCTTCCTGCATTTCCAGGATGGCTTGCTCTAGCATTTTTTCGGGGTCTTCGGCTTTGTTAACCAGATCGTTGAGGTTAGAACTAACTACTCGCTTAATGCGATCGAATAATCCCATAACTTTGTTTTTCCTTGTGTGATTTACGCTTTTTGTTGGACAGTTAGCTTTTTTACTTTTTTATAGCTACCTATTTCAATGTAATCTTTACCAGTTTGAATCAGTACCTCCTAACAACTCTTAATTGTTTAAGATATCGCCAAACTGGGGTAATTAGTCGAACTTCAAGAATCCTGAGTTTTGGGTAACTGCTGTTGGGGAGGCTGCTCTGTCTTTTGGCTCTCCTCGGTTAGGATTTTGTGCTGTGTGTTTTCTGATTGCTTGAAAACCTGTACCTTCATCGCTGCCAATTCGGTATCTACATCATTAGATTCCAAAGAAGTAAATTGTGTTTCCAAGTCGTCGCTACTAAGTTGAGCTATGGCTTCTGATTGAGCTTCTATCTGTAAAACTTTTTCTTCCATGCGCTCGAAGGCACTCAGACTGTTATTAGTAGAAACTCCGCCGAGCATTTCTTGGAGGCGATAAGACGCTTCAGCAGAACGGGCGCGGGCAATATACATATCTTTTTTAGTTTTCGCCTCGGAAATTTTTAACTCTAGCGATCGCATATCCTTTTTTAGCCTAGCAACTATCTCGTTTTGTTGCTCTATCTGCGAAAAGAGGGCTGTAGTAGTTTCTTTATAGGCTTGGCGCTTAGTCAAAGCTTCACGTGCTAGAGGTTCATTGCCTTGTTGCAGCGCTAATTGGGCGCGGCGATACCATTCTTCGGTTTGAGACTGAGCGGCCGCTGCTTGTCGTTCAGTGCGTTTCTGGGTAGCGATCGCTTGTGCTACACCCTGCCGCAACTGCACCAGATTTTCCTGCATTTCCAGGACAGCTTGCTCCAAAATCTTTTCTGGATCTTCTGCACCACCGATCAAACTATTGAGATTAGCGCGAATCACCCGCAGGATACGCTTGATTAATTCCATATCGGCTCTCCAACGAAATCCAGTTCTGAGTGCTGTTAGCAGGGCGTTTAGCCCCTGCTGAGTAATGAATTTAGTTATAGAGTGCTGAGTCCCTAGTTAAAGTCCTGAGTATAGTAATATTTTTTTTCATAGGGTAGTTATGGAGTGCTGAGTGCCTAATAAAAGTTTTGAGTATAATATTTTTTGTTGTGGGGTCGTAAACAAACAATATTTTGTCTCTACCACTCAGCACGGGCTAAACCCTAGCTATCCGCTAACACAACTCAGCACTCAGCACTTATTGACTCAGGACTGTTATCTCATGGTATCGTAGATTTTTGCAATTCATGGCTGCTGAACTCGTGCCTTGATTCCCTTCGCTTCTAACAGTTTCATCTGTTGTTTTACTTGCTCTTTAGTTTTAAAAGCACCCAGATAAATCAATTCTTTGTTAGGCGATAAATAAGCATCAGGAATTACTTGCCGTGCTGAGGCAAAAGCTGCGCCTTTATTATCTATCACTACATGATAAAACCCATCTGTTCCTGGCTTGATTTCTGCATCTGGCTTTGGTGAGGTTGCGATTGGCTTGGGCGAGGTTTTTGTCGGTGAAGTGGGAGGTAAATTTAGGGGAGGCAAGGATTGTAGTTTCGGTACTGGTGCTAAAGCGATCGGGTTGGTTGATTGGGCTGTATTGGGGTTAGACAATGCCCCTTGAGGATTTGTGGGGTTTTGGGGAATAACTGGATTAGGCACTACTGCGGGCGTTGGTTGGACTTTGGGTTTTAAGCCAACTACATCATTGGGATCTCTGACTTCAGGAAACTCTTCAGTAGCTAGATTGGGATATTTGGGTATAGATGTGCTTGGTGGCTGAATTTGAGGTTGGACATTACTCCCAACTTCCTCAGTATTTTCTGGTGTGGGAGAGGAGTTGCTGTTAAATAAATTACCTAAATTCCATTGTGGCAAGCTTTTGGGATTGAAGACTGCATAACCCAAGATCAGACTAGCCACCAATAGCAGCAACATGGAGCCAATACCCAAAGGTGATAGCAGACTGTCGCTAGAATTGCTTGGTTTCTTGGTTTCTGGTTGTTCTTCTGTCAGACTTCGCAGCAGTGCTTCACTAGATTCTAAATAGTCATCTGGGTGCTTGGGGCTATCATCTGTCTGCAAGTGATTTTCGCTTTTAGTATTTTTAACGATCGCTGGCACAATGCTGCTACTAAAGTTGGGTGGGGGTGGTGGGAGTTGAGTTTGTGTTTTAGCTGCATTGGAGGTGGAGGGCACATTAAGATTATTCAGTTCCTCAATTTTTGCCGTAGTTGGTGCTGGATTCATCTCAGGATTCACAGCTACAGATGCGGGTGAGACATCAATTTTTGCCTTAGCTGGCGCTGGATTCATCTCAGGATTCACGGGTACAGATGCAGGCGATACGTTGGTTTTAATTTCCGTTGCTGATGACTGAGTTGCGCCCAATATTGTCGAAATGGTAATTAACGGTTGGGGTTGTCCGCTGATGTAACTTGTAACACGGGACTGGTTAGATGACACCAAACCAGTTCGCGTGCGTCGGTATCGAGCTAACTCTTGATCTAGCGGCACCTCTAAACTCGCTAGTGCTGCTGCTAGTACTGGTTTCAACCCAGGTGTTTTAGACGATTGATGAGTACTGGAGTCGTTTAGGGGGTTTTGAGTCATTGCCTTTGTGCCTCAAACGTAGATTACTGGAATCAACTTTTAGATATATTTTGTGATAATAGTAGCGGAAATTATTTAAATAGATTGGGGATTGGGGAAGAGGTGACAGGTGACAGGTGATAGGTGACAGGGAATAATCTGCACCCTGTACCTATAACCGATAATCTGTAACCTGTAACCTGTAACCTGTAACCTGTACCCTATCCTATTCCCTTCTTCACTCCTCACTCCCCACTTTGAATAATGTCGTTGAAATCAATTAATGATGTTTTAAGGATTCTGGAAAAGCAGTCGAAATGGCAGGAGCAACCATTTCAACGTCTGCTCAAGTTTTGGGCAGAAGTTGTTGGCCCAGTAGTTGCCGCAAATACTCGACCATTATCGATTCAGCGTGATGTTTTGTCGGTAGCAACTTCTAGTGCTGCTTGGGCACAAAACCTGACTTTTGGCCGCACATCTCTACTTTTAAAGTTGAATAAAAAGCTGCCAACGCCTTTGGTTGATATTCGCTTCTCTACTGCTGGCTGGCAGAATCCGTCGATGGAGAGAAAACAGCAACCATCGATTTCGCCTCATGAGCATCCCAGTTACCTTGGTGATGAGATTAACCGCCCTGATGCTACACCCACTAAAGATGTAAATGCGGCTTTTGGACATTGGACGAAGATTGTGCGATCGCGATCGCATGGCTTACCCCTTTGTCCCCAGTGCCAATCTCCCACTCCTCCCGGTGAACTCCAGCGCTGGGAAGTCTGTTCTGTCTGTGCTGCTAAACAGTTTTCAAAGCAAAATGGTTGAGCGATTATTTCGTTGAGCAGAGTTTATCCTGAAATAACTTGCTGCCATTACATCAAATCTTTCTGATTCTTGAGAAAAAGTATAGTTTACCGCTGAAATATGCCGAATGTGGTATGCAAAGCAGATTATTTATGTGAAAATCTATGCCTTAAGCCATCCTTAAGGAGGAAGTTAAAACGCTGGATAAATCAAAAGCTTTACTTTTATTCTTGATCCCTAATAAGTTTTAGAAGATATCTATATGTAACTGCTCTAGGAATTATTTAAATATATAACAAGATTATAAAAAAATCCTGAAGTTTATTTTTTACTTGGGATCGCTGAAACCTATAGAAAATAATGACTTTTTGGCTTTTCTCCGTCTTTATATATAGAAGCAGAATATAAAGATGAAATTCAGCCAGAAACAACACTAAAGATGAATCCGAATGAAACCCATTAAAGTTTTAGCATCTGCCTGTAGATATTGCCGTCATTACCAGCCAGAAGGTCGCCGTGGTGGAACGTGCCAGCAGTTGGGCGCACCAGTTCAAGCGACTTGGAAGGCTTGCTCTTTGGCGCTTCCACCTTTTGCACCTTCTTGGGAAACCTTGGAAGATGCTTGGGGTTTACCAGATGCAGCTCCAGTTTTAACATCTTGTCAATCTTTAGCCTCAGATTTCGATAATGCTGCTCTTGCCCCTCTAGAGGAAATAGCTGCCTCCATATCTGAACAGGTAAAAACTAAAGTAGTAGTCATTTAGTCATCCATTATTACTGGACTGAGTTTGTAGTCTGCTTAAAATAAGATTTGTTTTTAAGATTTTTAGTGCTGTAAAAGTTTATATTTACAAAAATCGCACCCTTTAATAAGATGCGATTTTTGCTATTCTAAGGCAACCAAGGAAAAGAGCGAAAATCTGGTGGTCGCTTTTCGAGAAAGGCTTGTTTGCCCTCAGATCCTTCTTCTGTCATGTAATAAAGTAGGGTGGCGTTGCCAGCGAGTTCTTGTAAACCAGCTTGCCCGTCACAATCAGCGTTGAAGGCGGCTTTAAGACATCGAATTGCGATCGGACTTTTTTCTAAAATCTCCTGCGCCCATTGAATACCTTCCGCTTCTAGTTGTTCTACTGGGACTATGCAATTAATTAAGCCCATATCTAGCGCTTGTTGTGCATCATATTGGCGGCAGAGAAACCAAATTTCTCTAGCTTTTTTTTGTCCCACAACGCGGGCGAGATAGCTGGCTCCAAAACCACCGTCAAAACTGCCGACTTTCGGGCCAGTCTGTCCGAAAATGGCGTTATCAGCAGCGATGGTAAGGTCGCAAATTAAGTGTAAAACGTGTCCACCACCGATCGCATATCCCGCTACTAAAGCAATCACCACTTTCGGCATCGAACGAATCAGGCGTTGTAAGTCCAGGACATTTAAGCGGGGAATGCCAGTATCATCCACATAACCTGCATGTCCCCGCACACTTTGATCGCCACCAGAACAGAAGGCATATTTGCCATCAGTGTGGGGGCCATAGCCAGTAAATAGAACAACACCAATAGTAGTATCTTCACGAGCATTACAAAAAGCGTCGTACAGTTCAAAGACTGTCTCAGGACGGAAAGCATTGCGTTTATGGGGACGGTTAATGGTGATTTTCGCAATGCCATCAGTTTTTTGATACAGAATGTCTTCGTAGGTTTTGGCAGTTTGCCAGTTAATTTGCATTGGTAGGGAGTGCGCTGTTGTGCTTGAGAATTTTATCGCGGACGTAGGGACAAGCGATACCTGCGGTGGGCAACGCCTACGCTAAATTGTTGTCTCAAGCCTTTACAATCTGGTAATTGTCTGGGTGTTGAGGAATAAAAATGCGACGTGACACCATCTTCTATAAATTATTTAAGCAATTTCCTGGTTTGCTGTTTGAATTAGTAGATGAGCCACCTCCAGAAGCGGAAAACTACCAGTTTGAATCGGTTGAAGTGAAAGAAACGGCGTTTCGGATTGATGGAGTGTTTTTACCTCCGGCTGATGCAGTTTCCAAAACCGTCTTTTTTGCTGAAGTGCAGTTTCAGAAGGATGAAGACCTGTATCATCGCTTCTTTAGCGAATTGTTTTTGTTTCTCTACCGCAACTCTATCCGTTACGATGACTGGTTTGGGGTCATAATTTTTGCTTCTCGCAGTCTGGAACCTTCTTCCGCTTCGATTCACCGCGCTTTGTTGGAAAGTGGTCAAGTCAGGCGGGTTTATCTGGATGAGTTGGGGGATTTGCGAGAACAACCTTTGGGATTGGGTTTGATGTTGCTGACAAATGTTACTTCTGAAACAGAAGCAGTGGAAGGGGCGCGGTTTTTGCTGGAACAAGCACGGCAACAATCGGAGCAAGCGATAATTGATTTAGTTACGACGATTATCGTCTACAAGTTTTCTAACCTTAGTCGAGAGGAGATTGCAACGATGTTGGGACTGAATTTGGAAGAACCACGGGCTATTCGGGAAGCGAAGGAAGAAGGAGGAAGAAAGGTCGTTTTACGACTATTGAATCGGCGCGTGGGTAATATTCCTGATGCGCTTCTGTCCCAGATTCAAGGGTTATCGGTGGAACAGTTGGAAGCTTTAGGTGATGCTTTGTTGGATTTCTCTGCTCTTGCTGATTTGGAAGGGTGGTTACAAGCTCAACTAAGCGGGTAAGTTTCACGCAGAGGAGAAGGGCGATCGCACCCGGTAAAATTCTCATAGCTACAAATCTGAGGCTGGAAAACACGCGGGTATATCAGGAAGCGGTGGAAGAAAAAGTGCGATCGCTCCTCCTGCGACTGTTAGAAGACTATTTGGTGAAATTGTTTAAGAAGGTTGTTGGAATTAAGATTGCGATCGCTGGCTTGTAAGGCTGGTTACAAGGTAAATCAGTACATTCCTAAGTTAACTTTCTCGCTTTTCTAATATCTTGAAGCGTTATGTTTTCAGCAATAAGCTCTTGAACACGATCTTGAATTTTTGCTCGACGTGCTGGAGTGAGTTTTTCCATTACATCACTCAGTTGTGTTGTCATAACTTGATTCTCTTTGTTCTTTCAGTTCATCGATATAAAAATAATATTACTGGGAATACTATTATTAGGATTTCTTTTTTCAGTAAAAGGATTTAAATATATGGATGACCTTAAAAATTTACTAAATCGTGCTTCATTTGAGGAGAGGAAAGCATTGGCAGAGATTCTTAAGGCAAAACAACCAACAGCCGATTCTATTGTTGATCGTCTATGCGAGAAGAGTCAAGATCCTGCAAGCTATGTATTTAATGAAATATTTGATGATCATCCAAGTTATCAAAAAATAGTTAGGCGGGCTGCTAAAAAGTTAAAAATAAAATGTAGTAAATATGAATCTGCTAGTGGAATGGAGATAAAAATTGCACAGAAGGTTATGAAAACAATGTTGGAGAAAATGACACCAGAACAAAAGCGAGAGATGGAACAGCAGTTACGAAAAACAGCATCACAATTTGAGAAAGGAGATGAGTTATTAGGAAGTGCTAGTATTTTTCTTGCTTTGACAGGCGCTAAATTGTCTGGTTTTGGTATTTACTTACTGGCTTCAACAACATTGGGTACACTTACCGGAGTAATAGGGGTTACTTTACCATTTGTTGCTTACACAACAATGTCAAGTGCAATAGCTCTGATTATCGGGCCAGTTGGTTGGATAGGTGCAGGATTATTCACAGTATGGCAATTGGCAGGCCCTAGCTATAAAAGAGTCATTCCAGCCATTCTTTATATTTGCGCCCTAAGAGCAAGATTGGATGGTGGTTTTGCTTAATTCTTTTTTCAGAAAGATTTGCTGAAACTATTATGAGCAAATAAGTATGAATGTTCTAAACTGGTGCGCTATAAAAAAAAAGACCCTAATTAGATAGGGTCTTTTCTCATCAAGCATTTCTAATAATAAATTAAAACTTTGTCAATATAGGCTTATGATTAAATTCCTTTCTTTAAATTTCAAATATTGGAGAAATCGCTTAAAAAGTATATTCTTCTTTTTCTAATTTTTAATTTTTGAACCATTTTTGACTGAGCTTTTGAATTTCCAGATGCTTGAGAAACAACGCTAGCCCCCAAACTTCTGAGTGTCTTACTAGATTTTGGATCACGCATTGCATGAGATCCTTCAGTTGCCATTTTGATACTACTTTGTTTATAGTTCATGATTATGTCCTTGATTAATAATATGGTTCATATTTATCTCCTTTTTTATTATATATTGAGTTGTGAACCAATTATATCTTAACATATAAAAATTCTATTGTTCAAGTTTTACCTAATTGTTATATTTCATCCCACTATTCAACAATATCTAATGATATTATTAAATTCTAATATCCGCCGCGAATTTTCTCAAATTTTCCTGTCGCCACTTTGCATCTGCTTTACGATTTGTCCGCAACTCCAAAACCCGAATCCTTTTAGCTGGTAATGGGTTTAATTTTTGCTGCAACTGCTGCCAAGAAGTAATCAATTCATGCTGCACATTATAAGTAGCGCACAACTGAGCAAAATCAATATCCTGGGGAGTGCCAAAAAACTCTTCAAATGGCGGGTCAAACTTGGCAATGGGTAACATTTCAAAAATCCCACCGCCATTGTTATTGATTAACACAATCGTCAAATGTCCGACAAACTTATTGCGGATTAAAAAACCATTGGTATCATGCAACAGCGCTAAATCTCCTGTTAACATCACACTACTTTGCTGGCGATGGGCAATTCCTAAAGCTGTGGATAATGTGCCATCAATGCCATTTGCACCCCGGTTAAAGTACGATCGCACCCTTAAATTATTTGGTTTCCAGAAATATTCCACATCCCGCACAGGCATACTATTGGCAATGAACAGAGGCGTTTTTGGCGGTAAAATCTGAGAAATTAACCAAGCTGCTTTACTCTCAATGATTTCATCTATTTTCCCCATCGTCTGGTCAACAACTAACCTGACTTTAGTTTCCGCATCACACCATTGCTGCAAATAGTCTGAGGATAAAGATAAATTTATCCCCTCTGTCTTTATCTCTTCTACAGATATCCGTAAATGCGTCGTTCTTCCGTGCAAAGGATCGAGGTTTTGGTCACTAGGATCGATTACCCAGCGTCGCGGTTGGGTTGCATCTATCCAGCTACGCAATTCTTTACTCGTAGGCATTTCACCCACCTGAATCACCATTTCGGGCGCTAACTGCTTTGCCAGTTGCTGATTTCGCAAAATCAGGTCATAAGTGGAAATCAAATAAGGGTTGAGTTCGGCATAATTTCTCACTGGGGAGAGTCCCTCTGCTAGCACAGGCCATTTGAGAGTCTGGGAAAGGTGCGCGATCGCTCTACAATACTCTTCTGGTTGCTGCGGTTGAGCAACACCTGCGATGATGATACCGCGATCGCATTCTTTCCATTGTTGGGGAATGGGGAATGGGGAATGGGGAATGGGGAATGGGGTATTGCTTGTTATTCCTGCGAAAAAGTCTTCTGGGTGAAATTGCGATCGCAAATAACTCAAGTCGGTTCCATCAGGAACAGGTGCTAAAGGATCGCGAAAGGGAATATTCAAATGTACTGGCCCCTTTGTAGAAGTTTGCGATCTTTCCCAGCTATGAATTACCGTTTGTCGTAGATAAGCTAGCATTCCCAGATCGGCGGAGGGTAAGGCTAACTCCGTTTGCCAATTTGGGTAGTTTCCATATAATCTCAACTGATCTATAGTTTGCCCAGAGTGACAATCTCGCAATTCTGGCGGTCTATCGGTGGTTAATATCAACAGTGGTACGCAACTATATGAGGCTTCGATGACTGCTGGATAAAAGTTTGCCCCTGCTGTACCAGAGGTACAAACTAGTACCACCGGTCGTCCGGTTGCTTTAGCTTGTCCCAAAGCAAAAAAGGCGGCGGAACGTTCATCAAGAATGGAAATCGCTTCAATCTCAGGTGCTTGTTGAGCAAAGGCGATCGCTAAGGGTGTAGAGCGCGATCCAGGGCAAATGATCGCACAAGTCAATCCCAACCGCTTTAGAGTCTCTGTTAAAATATAAGCCCAAAGTTGATTAACATTCCTATAAGCGATCGGCATTAAATCAAACATAGCTATAAAACAATCTTAAATTTTAGATTTTGTCTAGGGAAATTCAATTTAAAATCCATCAATGCGGTGTTGAGTTCCATCACCGCAGCGCGAGTTTGGAGGAAAGAAAATCTCCAAGCAAACTTGCTCCACTTTCTAAAAAATGCACAATTTGCTCTCAAACTTTTATGGACTGCATTCATTTAACGGGAATTCGCGGCTATGGCTACACTGGGTATCTACCAGAAGAACAGGTGCTAGGACAATGGTTTGAGGTTGATGTCAGGTTATGGTTGGATATCTCCACAGCGGCCAAGACTGACGCGATCGAAGACACTTTAGATTATCGCAGCGTCATTAGCTTGATACAACATCTGATCAAAACGTCTAAATTTGTTTTGGTGGAGAAATTGGTAACAACGATCGCAGATTCTATCCTCCAAGAGTGCGATCGTGTAACAAAAGTCCAAGTCACTCTCAGCAAACCTGCTGCACCTATTCCAGACTTTGGTGGCAAAATTAGCATTGAACTGACTAAAAGTAAGCCCAATCTTTAAATTCACACAATGTGTTTTTTTGCAATATCTATCAGCTAGCGAAGAACAGGGGGCTTACGCCGAACTTAGAACTGTCTCATAATGAGAATCTTTTCTGCAATTGCTAGCAGCACCTGTTGATTACCAAAAAACTAAAAAACACCGCGAACTGCTGATGAACATTTAACTTGCATATTTTCAAAGGACAGGAATTGTGATTAAGTATTAACCAGAAGCTGTAGAGCTAGTATTTTATTTTTAAAATACGCGTAGTTAGTGGCATGGCAAGGCTAAATTAGTGCAGTTAAAAATATCTCAACTATGGATATTTGAGAAACATAATTAATTTTCTATTGCACATATTTAGGCTTGCCATGCTATTACAATAAAACTGATACTTTTTAAAATTTACGCTTTTTATATAAATATTTATAATTAATACGAATTTACTCATCATTAAAGATTTCAGACAGCTTTAGACCGTAATCTAGACCTCATATAATATAAAATCTATTTGCAGGTAAAGTAGGATTAAACTCTTTAATTACAGGTAACAATTAATTAATGATAATAATTCAGTGTATGTATATTAGTATATTACATACGATACAAGCTAGATGTTTTTAACTTATATTAAAGTAATATACTGTGATTTTATGAAATTTTATTCTTGATTAATTTGTATATAGATATTATACTTAGTGTTTATACTTTCTCAACAAAAAATTATTGTATACATTTTAAAATCATTTTTTGACTGCTTGATAATTACATTCTAATTTGAATTTGATGTTTAGTAGCATCATATTAGCTACATAAATTAATCAAAATTAGCTTTGACAAGCATAGAAATTTTCGGAGATTAATAACATGATGCCATTTACTCATTAGTCGGTATTAATATCAAGCAAGAATACAGGGTAGTTAGAGATTGTTTATGATAAGATAAACACTTTTGACTTGAGTTGACACTGACAACAAGAATCTGAACCTTAGCAAACAGATTATCGTAACATGTTCGCCCGCAAAATCCTAGTTGTTGAGGATGAAAAAAATATAGCCTCAAATATTAGAAAAAGTTTACAAAAGTTAGGTTATTTAGTATCAGAAATAACTGAATCTGGTGAAGAGGTAATAAAAAAGGTAGCAGAAACTCATCCTCATTTAGTATTAATTGATATCTGTCTAGCTGGAGAAATAAACGGTCTCCACGTAGCTGATATTATTCAGAATAACTTTCATGTGCCTGTAGTATATCTAACGGAGTATTCGGAATATAAAACATTACATAAAAATCAGCTAAGTGAGCCTTTTAGTTACATAGCCAAACCATTTATTGAAAGTGACTTACATTTTGTGATTGAAATGACCCTGTACAAACATCAGAGCAAAAAAATATTATACGAAGAAAAACAGAGGTTGATGACAATTATTAATAGTATGGGTAGTGCAGTGATTGTGACGTATGCAAATGGTTGTATTGAAATGATGAATCCCATAGCAGAACTAATCACTGGTTGGAAGCAAAGTGAAGCGTTGGGGAAAGATTTAATAGAAGTCGTTAACTTAGTTAATAAAGATGTAGGAGAAAAAATTGAAAATTTAGCCACTTATGTAATCGAAGCAGGTGAAATTTTCAATTTACCAGAAAACTGTACATTGATTACCAAAGATGGCAAAGAAATAGCGATTGGGGATAATGTTGCACCTATTCGCGATCGAGATGGCAACATTACTGGCGCGGTTTTAGTTTTTCAAGATATTACTAAACGTAAGCAGACAGAGGCACAACTGATCCGCAATGCATTTTATGATGGGCTAACAGAATTACCGAATCGTGTTTTATTTTTAGATCGGCTCAAACAAACTATTGAACGTAGTAAACGCAGAAGCGATTATTATTTTGCAGTTTTATTTTTGGATTTAGATGGCTTCAAAGAGATTAACGATCGCTTTGGGCATGGAATAGGGGATGATTTTTTAGTAGCGATCGCTAGACGTTTAGAGTCATGCTTACGTAGTGGCGATACTGTAGCACGATTTGGTGGTGATGAATTTACTGTTCTTTTGGAGGATATTAAAGACATTACCGACGCTACCAATGTTGCCAAACGTATTCAAGACTCTTTACGATTGCCAGTGAATCTCAATGGATATCAATTATCTACTACAGCAAGCATTGGTATTACTTGGAATTTTAGTAGTTATGAGGAGGCTACAACTCTGCTGCGGGATGCTGATATTGCTATGTACCAAGCTAAACGCCAGGGAAAAGCTACTTATGCCATATTTAGTTAAGAATAAAATATGATACTTTAGCTGCTACTAAGGTTATGCTATACAACCGAGAAGCCCCATAATTCTGTCATGGAAAAAAACCGAACAACAGAATTCAGGAGTCAGTAGCCAGAATGGGCTAAACCTTAGCTATCCGCTAACAGAATTGAATTCTTTATGACTGGCGGACTTAGAGAAGCGCTCAGGCGAACGCTGAAAATAGGTTTAAGTTTGCCACTTTGATTCTGAATACTGAATTCTGCATTATTCTTCAAAACTTATAACCTCTAGCAATCCAATAGAGCCAGTCTGCGATCGCTTCTTGAGTTTCACTGTCAGCATCAATGGCTGCTATTTCAGATAATTTTGCAGAATATACATCATCATCCTTACCATTAATATAAGCCACTTCGACAAACATATCTTTTAAACACTCATCATCTGGGGCCATTCCCAGTACTTCCACTTGTTTCTCCTCGACAGCACCTGATTTGCGTCCCTTCTTAGTCCACGTAGCCAAAAAGGGAAAATTCAGAGCCTCTTCGAGGTAGTAGTACCAACCCATAGCCCGGTCTTCTTTGTCTTCAGCATCTACAATGATCTCCGTTTTAATGCGATGCTCCCGGTTTTCATCGGATTCAACACTAGGCATAAGATAACACTTTGCGTATAATTCATTTTGATAATACTACCAAAATGTTTCTCAAATCATACTTAAATATATCTATGATGTCCGCTTAATTACTTATTGACCTCCCAGAAGCCCACACGCCAGATGCTCCACTTGAGGAGACTCCAGACGCTCGCAGACTCGCTCTAAGCGAAGCCATGCTGAAGGCCGCTGTGCTATCGCCTTTGGCGTCTCCCCTTAATCCCCTCTTTACAAACTCTTAGGGCAGAGTGGGGTGCAATGGCTGTGGAAATCATAACTAATTATCTGGAAATGATATAAACTCTACAAAAAACCACTTGTCATTGACAAGCGGTTTTGTAGTTATTGTTTTTAAGGGGAACTTATTCGTGACACCAAGATGCAAAATTTTTCAGAGATTAAACAAGTCTCAAATCAGGATAATTTGCTAACACATCATCAGATGTGAGAGTATCATTTTCAGCTTGAGGAGTCCAAAGAACTTCAATTGCTAGAAGCTTGTCGCTAGGGATACTACCAATTTGCCGCAAAGCTTGACGCAAATCGTCAGCACTATTAATAGCTGTGGGGATTTCAAACTTACCTAGTGTCGCCGCCAGCAAGGTGACGATAATGTATTCACCAGGGCCTTCGGTAAATAGGCGGGTGGGGTTATCGAGTTCGCCAGCCGGAGGTAAAGCTTCTTTGGCAAGAGCTGCTTTAAGCTGGTTGTTGACGTTAGAAAGAGTTTCTTCGCTAAACTTGCTGCGTTCTGCCAATGACAGCCGATTAAACTGACCTTCAGCTGAATTCAAGCTGGCTTGTTGAGTACCACCACCTGCATATACAAAGTATTCGGGATGGCGGAGTAAAGCTAGACTGGCTTCTTGGAGAATTTCTGCTCTGCCTTCTGGGGTGTTAGTATCAGCAGTTTCAGCAATGTGGTTGAGTTCATTTTGCAATTCACGGGCTTGAGCTAACAAACCTACTTGCAAACGAGTTACAGACACAGGAGAGTTACTGCTGTAATCTGCTTCTGGTGTTTCACCGCTAGAGACGCGGCGGAAAGTTTGCAATAAGAAATTAGCGATCGCCAAGAAAATTAAGATGGTAAATATACCACCAAATCCTCCTCCAATACCCCAGAAGGGAACTATGAAGGGAAAGCCAAAGCCACCACCAAAACCACCACCAGGATAGTATCCGCCCCCGCCAGGAGGTGCATAGGTGCGCGGTGTATAGGTGCGGCTGCTGGAAGGCATTCTAAAGGAGCCACCACCGATACGACCCCCACTGCGGGCTGCTAATGCGCCATCAGCATGACCAAGAGCCAAAGCTAACACCAAGCTTAGGGCTAAGAAGGTTTTTAACAGCGGTTTGATGGTTTGTTGTAGTTTTTTACGCATAAGACAATCGCTTGAAAAACGGAATTATTATTTATGATTTCTCCCTATTCTGGGAGCAGTGTTGCAGGATGTCGCTAAGGCTAGCCCGTAACAAGCAACTTTGTAGCATTCACTTTTAGAGGCTACATATTCAATTTACCGCGTCTTATCTTGGGTAAGTAGCGATCGCAGGGGGGATTTCTCGACTGGGGAACCGTACCTGAAGACATGTTTATCCTCAAATAAATTGCGATGTCTACAACGGGCTATGCCTACGGGCAATGGTTTGCTATGCCTTGGACTAGTAGTTTCAGACTACAGTTTTGAATTATACAGATGATTTTAAATTTTAGTGATTATTTTGACTAATTTTTTTAATCATTCACTGAACTTATCACTCAATATTTAGCACGGGCAAAACACCTCGCTACCATCAACACCACTCATTAATACATCTAGCAACTTAAAATTTACGTATACATAGGAAGCTAGTAAGTGTCTGCGATCCTTATAGCTTATTCCAGATAGAGATAATGTCGCTATTAAGTAGTTATAAAAATTTGGGCATTTTGGCACAACAGTCCAGGTATTTAGGATATTCTATTGAACGTAGCTAAATTTCGGAATTTTCGCAGCAGTTATTCACTGAGCATTTTCGCTACAAGTGTTATCTTTTATTTTTTGTTCATTATGTTTGTTCATTATGCACAGAAACTCTCAAATAATGATAGATTTGCAACAAAAATAAAATCAACACAATAAAAAAACAATCTTTCTGGCTAATCTTCTAAAATAGGCTTCAAATTTGTCTACCAAATTCGTTTTAAAAGAAATAAAATAATAATGATGGCTTTGAAAGTAATTCTAATTGTAGATATTAAAAACTATTTGAAATATAGTCATCAACTTTATTATGGAACATATTTCTCAACTAACAGCCGAAATCAGAGATAAAGCTGCATACCCAGATATCCTAGTCATATCCCGGATCTTTCTGCCGAAAGAAGCTGTAATTGGGGAATATATCTACAATCGTTGTCTGCAAGATCCAGAACGAATAATTGTGCTGGCAGCTAGTTGCTCAGGAGATCGAGTATTTGATAATAGTCAACAATTTCCTGTGTATCGCTGGTATTATCCTAAATATTGGCGTAGCGGCTATGTGGGAAATATCTTAAAGCCTTTGGTCAATATCGTCTGCTCATTTGTCCTAGCAATTAAACTCTATTTTCGCTATCACTATCGTTATATAGAGTGGGGCCACGGTTATGATTTTCCTTCACTGTTGCTATTGAGCTATTTGTTACCTATTCGCTTTTTTATCTATCTGCACGGTAACGATCTTCTTTGTACTTTACACAATCCCGTGCTGCGATCGCTATTTAAATTAACACTCAAACGCGCCGAAGGCATTGTTTGTAACAGTTCTTATACAAGAGACTACCTGAGAACTGCTTTCCGATTAGATACTCCTACCCACGTCATTAACCCCGTAATCAGACCGGAAAAATTTGGTAATAATGTAGCCAGTCCCAGTAGCCTTGATGATTTACGGGTTCGCGTGCGTCAAAAATACAACATTCCCGAAACAGCAATAGTGATTCTCTCCATCGGCAGGCTAGTAAAACATAAAGGTTTCGACCGAGTAATTGATAATATCCCAATACTGCTAACTTTTGGGGTTGATGTTCACTATATACTTTGCGGTCAAGGGCCAAGTGAGTCGGAACTGAAATCTCTGGCGCATCGTTTGCGAGTTGATAAGCGCGTCCACTTTGCTGGATATGTGCCAGAGCGGGAATTAGCAGGTTATTATGCAGCTTGCGACATATTTGCCATGCTGACTTTATCGGATACTAAACCTAATAATATGGAAGGTTTTGGTATGGCTTATTTAGAAGCAAGTTACTTCGGTAAGCCGATAATTGCCCCTCGTTTAGGCGGTGTTCTAGATACAGTTCAGCATGAAGAAAATGGGATACTGGTTAATCCCAATTCTGGTTATGAAGTTTTTCAAGCTTTCAATCGGTTGTGCAAAGACCAACAACTACGCGAGCAACTCGGTCGTAAAGGTAAAGAATTAGCCAAGCGTAGAACCCTTCATCGATCGCTTTATAAATCAGAGGGGAAAAACGCGATTTCGTGAAATGAATGCACATTGAAAAATCACCAAAATCTAATTCTAGTAATCTACAGCAATCCTAAATCATTCGCGCTCCACAAGATTCCCGACTGATTAAATAAGTCGGGAATCTGTGGTTTGCAATTCTTGCTATAGCAGTCCTAAATCAGAAAATTCAAAAAATACTAACAATGGAAATTTGCTATAAGTTTTATTTATAAAAAAACTCTAACAAATTGCTTCACAAATGAGCAAGATTGCAGTGTAAAATCTCGCTTGTGATGTGATTAAATGTGCAATGAACAATATCTGGTTTCGCATAGAGCAATACCTTCAGCGTTACGCAAAGCACCGAATGCAATCTTTCGTGTTTACAGTTATTGGATGTCTTGCTGTAGTTAGTGTGATTACCTTTGGGGCAATGTATGTTGTGGCTCAACCTGCTTCAACTTCATCCGAACGTCCCGCTAAAGCGCCAAATTTCGGGCGACACTTTCAAGAATTTGGGCGTGAAGGCTCTATCTTGATTTACGACTCAAAAAATAACCGCATCTACGAACACAATCCTCAACGTAATGCAACTGCGATCGCTCCAGCTTCAACATTCAAAATTTTTAACGCGCTGGTGGCATTAGAAACAGGTGTAGTTCCTGATGATGTGGCGGTTCTCACTTGGGATGGAATTCACCGAGACATTGATGCCTGGAATCATGATACAAATTTGCGTCAAGCCTTTAAGGATTCAACTGTTTGGTTTTATCAAGTATTGGCACGTAGGGCTGGACATGAACGGATGCAGCAATTTATTAATAAAGTAGGCTACGGAAACCGTCAGATTGGCACTGCCGCAGACATCGATCGTTTTTGGTTACAACAGCCTTTGCAAATTACACCCAAAGAGCAAATTAAGTTTTTGCAACGGTTATATCAAGGCGATTTGCCTTTCTCGCAACGGACAATAAATCTTGTCAAAGACATTATGGTACGCGAACAAACTCCAGACTACACACTCCGAGGAAAAACGGGATGGTTAACGAGTACTAAACCAAACGTTGGTTGGTTTGTGGGTTATTTAGAGCAAAACAAAAACGTCTACTTTTTCGCGACAACCCTTGATATGCAAAAATCGGAAGATGCACCCGCCCGGATTGAGATTACACGACGCAGCCTCAAGGATTTGGGCTTGCTGGCTCAAATAAACTAACCACCACCAACAATAGTTACCACCTCTAAGCGATCGCCTGGCTGCACTTTTGTTTGCGGCCAAAACTGGCGGTGTAAAATTTCACCGTTATATTCTACAGCCACCAAGCGGGGGTTAAAACCCAACTGTTGGAGTAAGTCGGGTAAAGAAGTTTGGAATGAACAGCTATGGGTTTCCCCATTTACCTGAATCGTAATCTCGTTAGACATAAATGTGGGGAATGGGGAACTTGTACTGAGCGCAGTCGTTGGCGCAGCCTCTCGTAGAGAAGTATGGGGAATGTGGTATTGGTTACTCAATGACGAATGACAAATGACTCTTTAAAGTTCTGGTTTAATGCGATTGAGTTGAGAGAGCAAATATTGTGTCACGAGGGTAGGCTGTTCGGCTTGCATGAGCGATCGCACCACTGCTACACGTTTGGCTCCGGCATCAATGACATCATTGATATTATTCGCATCTATTCCCCCAATGGCAAACCAGGGAATTGAGCAATTTTTCGCTGCATAACTGACATATTCTAAACCTGTGGCAGCTTTACCTACTTTCGTGGGAGTTTCATAAACTGGCCCCACACCAATGTAATCTACACTTTCAGCAATTGCTGCTTGCATTTCTTCTTTATTTGTGGTAGAAAGACCAATCAAACGCTGGGAACCGAGTAATTGCCGAGCAACAGCAATAGGCATATCTTGTTGTCCCAGATGCACTCCATCTGCATCGACAGCTAAAGCGAGATCGACGCGATCGTTAACGATAAACAAAGCACCGTAGATGTGGCATAACTGCCGTAATTTTCTCGCTTGTTCCAGACGCAAAGAATCATCGGTGGTTTTGTCGCGGTATTGTAAAAGTGTTAATCCACCTTTGAGTGCAGCTTCTACGTTATTCAACAAATTTTCATGTGGGGAAGTAACCAGATACAAATGCGATCGCCACAACAATTGATGGCGCTGATGACCCATTAAACTACTTTCTAGGGTATAAACCTGATAGCGCATCTGCTTACAAGCCTTAGCCATATTTGGTTGGGTTAGCTTGCTGTATTCTTCCAACACCCGTAATGCTTCTTCTATCCGGCAAAAGTTAGCTTGCAAGACCGATTTTATACTAGCTCGTTCTTCTTCTTGAGGATGGGTTAACTCAGTGCCAAGATCGCCTGGTGTATCTCGCGCCGCTCTTAATTCTGGGGTATGCCACTTGGCTACCTCTTGTCGCAACCGTTTGCATTCAAGAGACAACTGGGCATTATTCAACCCAAACCGGCACCATTCCTCGATAATTCGCAAGCCCTCACGAGCGCGGTCTAAATTGGCATCTAAAATGCGGTAAACAACTTGCTGTGTTTGCTCTTTTTGGCTGTATGGCTCGACCATCACAACAACCCCATTAGTGCTTTCATCGAAGTGTGGATTATCATAAGTCCTAGTAACCATAAGTTAATTAATTTGCTTTTTTTTACTAATTTTTGCGGAATCTACGCAAAATAACGTAGTAGTGAGGGTTACGGTAAATTATCCCATGTTCCTATAGACAGTGATAAGGGTAGTTTGAGGCTACAGTTTCGCACTGAACTTAGTCAAGTGTTTTACGATAGACAACGAGCTTACAAAAGATTGGCAAAAGGGAATACACCAGAAAATTCACAACTGAAAAAGAATGTAGAGACATAGCTGTGCTACGTCTCTACAAGGGTTCTGGATAACGCATATTTAATTTCACTCTTATATTTATTAGATAAATGATATAGGCACAATTCATGAATTGTGCCTACAAATTATTTTGGGCAATGCATAATTAATTTCTGGAGATATCTAATATCGTTTATTACTATGTATTAAATATCGCCAATCGGTCAATATATGAGTAATATTATCGACAGAATACTCTCTAGAGAGTATAAGAATTTATGATTACTTATAAGGAGTCGTGTTAAATATGATTCTCGCTCGTGTGTTTCCTGAGTACCGTAGAGTAGATGTTTTGTTTGCAAAGCTGAAGTTTCTGAAATCAGCAAGGCTTTTATTTTTTAGTTTTTCAGTATTATCTTTTACTGTAAGCATGGGAGCGGCAAGTATAGCGTTTCTGGGTATCAGCCTGGATAGTGCAAGCGCTCAAATTCCATCAACACCAGATTCAGCGCCTCTGAATCAGAAAACACCTTCTCAGGCTAATGTGCTATTTGTCAACCCTGGTGTTGGAGATGACAAGGCAGGCAATGGCAGCGAATCCGCTCCCATAAAGACGATTACCCAAGGCTTGCGATTAGCTAACGCTAATACTGTAATTATGCTTTCCCCTGGAACTTATAGCGCCGAGACAGGAGAGGAATTTCCCTTAATACTGAAACCGGGTATTTCAATTCAAGGCAACCCCAGCAATCAAGGTAAAGACATTATCATTCAGGGAGGCGGTGATTACCTGAGTCGGAGTTTTGGCGGTCAAAATGTCACAATTGTAGGGGCAAATCAAGCCTTGCTTACTGGGGTGACGGTGATGAACTCTAATCCTCGTGGTTACGGTTTATGGATTGAATCTAGCAATCCGGTAGTTGCGGAAAATACTTTTACTGGCAATACTCAAGATGGTATTTCTGTCTGTGGTAATGCCGCACCTACCATTAGTAAGAATTACTTCGATCGCAATGGAGCCAATGGCATCACAATTGCTGGTAACTCTAGTCCCCAAGTGAAAGAGAATGTCTTTCACCAAACAGGCTTTGGGATTAATATTGCCCAAAATGCTGCTCCTATAGTCATAGGTAATCAAATTCAGAACAATAGATCGGGAATTGTCGTACAAGCAAATGCCCGCCCGATTTTGCGGAATAATATTATTCAAGATAATAAAGAAGATGGTTTAGTTGCGATCGCTCAAGCAATGCCAGATTTGGGTAGTGCATCCGAACCTGGGGGTAATACATTTCAAAATAATGCCCGCCACGACATTAACGCCAGCGCTGCTAAACAAGTGATTTCTGCTGCTGGTAATAACCTTGTAAGCGATCGCATCACTGGCAAGGTAGATATTAATGGTACAACAGCACTAGCAACCCAAAATTCTCAACCCGCCCCTGTCCCCAACAATGCGTTACAAGAAATACCATCAACTGGGGAAATCACCTTCTCATCTCCCGAAGTCTCTGAAACTACTAACGGGCAAACCAGCAACAGCATTTCAGCAAATAATCCTGTTTCTACACAATTAAATAGTCAACGGCTGCCATTAATGCCTGCCAATAATGTACCGCCTTCCCCGCCTATATCCAAACAACCACCTACTTCTAGAGTCGCCGGATTTCCTACTCCTAGCAGCTTGTCAGGTAGACAAATACCAATTAACGCACAGCCACCTGATACACCACAGTTAAATTATGTGCGGATCGATCCTAATACCATTGAGTTTACTGCCCCTGAGTCCTCATCCAATTCAGTTGCACAGCCACCAGTTCCAAGTATGAGGAATCAAACACAGCAGCCATTACCAATACTAGAAACTGGTGCTTCAGCACTTTTACCACTTCCCGATCGTAATATCCCCATTGTTAATACTCGCAATCTGCAAACAAGTTCTGCAAGTATTCCTTATAGTGGTCACTCTGCAACCCAATTTGGTGTACGTTATCGCGTAGTAGTACCACTTGCAACGGATCGGGATCGAGATTTAGTGCGATCGCTTGCTCCTGGTGCGTTTCCCACAGTTTGGCAAGGTCAAAGAGTTATGCAAGCAGGAGTATTTAGTAGTGAATATAATGCTAAAGAAATGCTCAAAACACTCTCTAGTAAAGGTTTAAGAGTCATTATGGAGCCGTTAAATTAATTGGGCATCCATTCGGCTTCTCTACGAGACGCTACGCGTTAGCAGAGCTTTCGCTTTAGCGATACGCTCAGGGCAAGTGGACATAGGGCAAAAGAGGTGGAGGGAAAAGGCTTACATCACCTCAGTCTTTTTCCTCAATTTTGAATTTTGATGTAAGGGCGATCGCGGGTCAAAATGAGATCAATTGCCTTAAGAGAGCGATCGCTTTTCTAATGTGGTGGAGGGGGCAATTGCGGTTTCATCAAAGGAGCGATCGCACACTTTTATATCTGCGCTGATTTGGCGACTTGCGTGTGGATACAGTAGGCTCAGTGTTTTCCGTTTTACCAATTACTGAGAAAGTGATTGCCCTATTAGACTTGCCCCTTACCCCCATTAATCTATGATGGCGGGTTATTTTCGATAAGCTCACTGCGCAAACCGACGAAATGTAAACCGTTCTAGGGATGTGTTCCACCTTAACGTGATTTCTACCATCATTTTGGTGAAAAAACTATGATTATGCTGCTAGTTTTGATCAAGTTTGAACGAAAAAGCGTCGTTTCAGGTACTTGAATTTTTCTTAGCGTACTATTTTCCTGGATTGGCACGGTGACGCCTAGAATGAGTTATTATCATCAACTTCAAGTACAGTCCTGGGCAAGCTCACCAGAGGAATCGTCAAAAGTTGCCCCTCTTCCTTCTAAGTCAAGCTTAATATTTTCAGTAAGTCCTTTATTTTTTCCGAATGTAGCATCCCTAGCTATAGTACCAATCAGGACAGCATTACTCAGGTCAGCATATCTCAAGTCAGCATATCTCAAGTCAGCATTACTCAAGTCAGCATTACTCAAGTCAGCATTACTCAAGTCAGCATTACTCAAGTCAG
>NZ_CAWUDN010000056.1:0-51812 GCF_963920915.1 Nostoc sp. PCC 9305 | reverse complement strand
CGCAATACACTTGCTGTATAATCGCTTTCAAACTATAATATTTTCAAGGTTCGGTATCCCTGTAAGCGTCGCTATTAAGCTCTCCGCTTCAGGCACTTATTCAATATAGCGAACCCACTTCATTGTGTCAACTATTTTTTCCAAAATAACTTGGGACTTCTTCTGCATCATTATCAAAGCCTTGGAAACTAAGGGGTTTAGGCTATAGTATTGCTGGAAGTCTCTAAGGAAGCATTTTAAAGTTGTGAGCTATTCTGCTGTTTTGCCGCCAAGGCTAGTTTTAGATCCTCTGTTGCGTAGCTGGTTGCTGGAGGATGTTGGTCGGGGCGATCGCTTTCCTAGCGCTTAAATATTTAAATATATTGATAGATCAATTCCTTTGCGCTTCAGTCTAAACAGATGCTATCCAACGCCCAATACATATATATAGAGTAAATGGTCTGATATCCCAAGTGGGTGGGTATGAGAGAAGTAATGCCATTACTTAGCGTGGCGATATCATTGATATCAGACTGTGCATTCGGAATGGCCCGATCGTAAATATTTTTCTCTGCTACCCCCGATTATCGATGGGATACTAAATAAATATCTATTTGATTATCAGCCCCAGCCTAATGCTTCACTGATTTGTGCTGCTAGTTTCAAGGGACGGAAAGGCTTGGCAAAGACAGCAGCTACATCTAAGTCAGTAAAGCTTTCTTGATCGGACTCCTGGACTTTGGCAGTTAGTAAAATTACTGGAATTGACTTAGTGATGGGGTTAGCCTTCAATAGTTGCAGAGTGGCGCGCCCATCCATATCAGGCATCATCATATCTAGTAAAATTACATCAAGCTTAGAGTTGACAGCTACATTCAACGCTTCTCGACCAGAGCAAGCTGTCAATACGTTCCAACCAGCACCCATTTCTAATCCCAATTTTGCGATCGCCTGCACATCCTCTTCATCATCAACAATCAAGATATTTCTGCTCATATTGTCACTCTCGCATGATATGTGATGCTGATTAGCTTGATTAGTCTTCAGCTATTCTAGAATGCAATCGGGCAGAAGTAGGGGAGATTTGGGTAATTAAAGGTTGCTATTGAGAGTCTACTAAAGGTAACAGTACATAAAAGGTGCTACCTTTGCCTAAAATGCTCTGAACCCAGATTTTACCATTATGTTGCTGTATGATATCTCGGCAAATAGCAAGTCCTAAACCTGTTCCTCCTTTGTTGCGGGAGTCAGATGCATCTACCTGCTGAAAACGCTCGAAGATTATTTGCAATTTATCTTCAGGAATTCCTCGCCCTTCATCTTGGATCGTAATTAAAAGGAAGTTGGATGATGAAGGCTGATTTTCTTCAGACTCAACGCCTCTAGATTCTGAGAGAGTGGCGCTTATCCACACTGTGTCACCTGGTTCAGAAAACTTAATCGCGTTGCTCAGTAAATTGGTGAGGGTTTGCAGGAGGCGATCGGGATCTGCCCAAAGTTCTACTGCTACGGGATTTATAATCAGTCTGACTTGTAATTTATCTGCCATTGCTTGCATCGCTTCCGTTGCCGTAATTAGCAAGTCTGCGGCGTTGCACTTCGCTTTTCGGGTGAGGATTTTGCCCGATTTCATCCGCTCTAAATCGAGAATATCGTTCACTAAACGAATCAGGCGTTCAGTATTAGTTGTGGCAATGCTGAGGACTTTTTGTCCCTGTTCAGTTAGAGTTCCCAGTTGTCCTGAACTCAATAAATCTAATGCTCCCATTGTGGAAGTTAAAGGTGTACGCAACTCATGGCTGACTAAAGAGATAAATTCGTTTTCTAGGCGTTTGCGTTCGGTAATGTCATTGGCAATTAATAAAGCACATAGCACTCCACCTAAGTCAATTAACTCGAGAGATATCAGTATGGTTTTGAGTTCTCCAGACTTAGTAGAAAATTCAAATTCTAGATTGTACAGTGAGCCAGTTTCCGGCAGAAGTTGAATTGTTTGAGCGATCGCGGCTGTGTTTTTACCTAAATTCAGTCCGGTAGCAGTATCTCCAATTACTTCCTCTAAACAGTAGCCGCTCATCTTCAAGAAACTGGGATTGACATCAATAAAACGAGCTTCCGAAACTGTAGCGATCGCAATTGGGTTGGGACTAGAGCGAAAAACTTTAGCAAACTTCTCTTCTGCTTTGGCGCGTTCAGAAATTTCCTGCTGCAACCGCTCATTTTGGGCTTGGAGTTGTCGTTGCAGTTTCCAAATGGTCAAGTGATTTTCAATTCTTGCTAAAACCTCTTCTAGCTGGAAAGGCTTAGTAATGTAGTCCACACCACCAACTGTAAAGGCTTTTACCTTATCTAGCACATCACCCAAAGCACTGATAAAAATTACCGGAATTTCACGGGTGCGATCGTTTGCCTTCAGGTGTTGGCAGACTTCATAGCCATTCATCTCAGGCATATTCACATCCAACAAAATTAGGTCGGGAGGAACTGCATTTGCTCCCCGTAAACCCGTAGAACCTTTAGTTACACTCCTAACTTTATATCCCTGTTCCGTCAACATGGCAGATAGGAGATTCAGGTTTTCTGGCGTGTCATCAATCACCAGTATGTCTGCTTTGGGGAAGTTAAGTGACTCTTTAGGCATGGAAATATCGACTTTAGCCACAATAGGCTACTAATTGTTTTTAGAGATTTTAACCTTAGTTCAATGTCTTAATAATCAGTTACAGAAAAAATAGCAATTACCAATTTTTCTCCCCTAGTTCTCTCCGATTAATTTCTAATGTTAAAAACATCAAATCAAGTTTGTAAGTCACTTATTAAATTACACAACAAGGAGTAACTTGTATGCAAAGTGCAACCATGCATAAACCAACTATTCTTGCATCAGGAGAAGGGAATCAATTTTCAGTTATTGGTGCACAGTTCACAACAAAAGTAACCGGAGAAGAGACTAATCAAGCGTGGACAATTTATGAAATTACAGATACAGAGGAAAATGGTCCACCACTTCATACTCACCCTTGGGAAGAGGCGTTTTATATTCTAGAAGGTGAAATAGACATCCAAATTGGTACAGAAACAATTTTGGCATCACCAGGCTTTTTCGTTAACATTCCTCACAATACACCACACGGCTTTAAGATTCTTTCTGCTACTGCGAAATTTCTGGTTTTAATTTCACCCAAAGGCGCGAAAAAGTTTTATGAAGAAATGAGTCAAGTAGCAGATAGTACATCGCTAAATATGGAAAAAGTACAGCCTGTTTTGAACAAATATGGATTGCAGTTTATTGCATGAAATTTTGCTTTGGGTGGATTTGAGCGCACATTTGTGTACCCTTACACGCAGAGTTCACGTTGTAAATCGCTCTCGTTGATAAATCAATCTATTTCTACAAAAATTCGATGTACTCAATAACCAACAAGCAACTCTATTCCATACCAAAAACTGTCCGCTTTTTCGCTACTACTGCCCTGAGTTTGGGTTTCACCGCTAGCCTTGTTTTTTACCCAAGCGCGAGTCAGGCAGGTAACGATAATGGAGTGCCTGCTGAACTCCAGGGCGAGTGGCGGTACGGTCGAATCTCGTCCATCCAATACCAAGACAGTTACACAGGGCAGTCAGCAGCACCAAATGGCTCTAGCGACCAATTCCAACTTGCATCTAATGGAAACTACAAGCGAAATAGGCTGATTCAAATCAACACCTACAACTGTGCGTCCAATCTCTTCATAGAGGAAAAAGGCAAAGTTAAGATTGAGGCTCAACGTCTTACTTTTCAACCCAGCGACAGCACATCCAAAGGGCAAATCTGCAATAGCGGGCGCACCTACTCCAGCCGCAATACAGCAAAGCCTGAGACTTACCAATGGTCGATTGAGATGAATGATTATGGACAGCAAGTTTTAGTACTTGAGACTGCCGATGGTAAGGGTCGCGCTCATTATGGACGACCTCAATAAGCTAATGAGCATTCAATTTGCATAGGGAGCATCCACTTTTGGAAGAAACACCGGGCGATTGGAAATCGCGGCTACACAAACTCTCGTCCGCCTACGCGGACTCTCTGAAACCCGCGCAGGCGGGTTTAGTTTGTATAGCCCCAGACTTCTAGTCTGAGGGCGATCCGCCAAAAGTGGATGCTCCCTTTGCATAGAACCCAATACGCTGAAGTTAAGAATTTTTTCTTTCCCTTACCTCCCCTAGTTCTACCCGATTGTTTTCTAATCTACAAGATATCGAACTGAGGTTATTCTATGATTCACCATATTTCAATTGCTGTTAGAAACCCTAGTCATGTTGCTCAAGTTCTGGGGGAAATCTTAAAAGCGCAAGCTGTTCCCTTTCCTCCTAACCCAGGAAGTTATATGGTTATACCTTTTGATGAATACGGTACAGCCATTGAACTTTATCCTTTAGGTTCTCAAATAGAACCTGGTGAAGGTGATGAAGAATGCGTATTTGTACATACTGCTATTACTGCCAGTTATACAGATATTCATGCAGCTATCTCTGTACCAATTAGTCAGCAAGAAATTGAAAAAATTGGTGTGCGTGAAGGTTGGCGTATAGTGCGCTGTAACCGTGATTCTTTCTTTGATGTGATTGAGTTCTGGGTGGAAAATAGATTAATGATTGAATTGCTAACACCAGAAATGGCATCTCAATATTTGAAATTTGCTACCCAGCAAGAAAATCTGAAATATTTTTTGGCAGAACCAGCTTTAGCTACAACTTGAGAAACATTTATTGCAATCCTATTTTATTTGTAAGAATTGTAAATCGTAGAACCCCAACTTGTTTGATAAGTTGGGGATTTTATCGACTATAGCAATCCTGAATGATTCGTGAGAAAATACTGAAAAAGAATATTAGTAATATTTGCGACTAAAGAAGGGTAGTAGTAATGTGGATGCGATCGCTAACAGAGTTTATCGAAAAGAGCCAAGATAGATTATTTAGACTCGTTAAATAGCCATCTCGAATCTGAACAGTGGTTGATAACTTGTGAACGTTTTGCTCCAAATGCACCACAACCAAATCCTGTAGAGGATATTTGGTTACAGGCGAAAAGATTAATTCGAGAGTTTTATTTTTTCTGTCATTCTTTCTCTGTAGTCAAGGCTTTATTTGAGCTATCAGTAAGCTGTCAAATTTTTGACTTTCCAAAGCTCCACGAATATGGTGTTTTCTCATGAATCATTTAGGATTGCTATAGAAAGGCATCACCTCAAAATAATCTAGCGAAATCATGATTGTTTTCAGATACATGATCATTGGGCTGACTTATATCGGTTTGGGTTTAGGATATCTCCCCGGTTTGCGGATGAACCGAGCCAGTATTGCTTTAGTTGGTGCATCTTTGCTGATGGCATTTGGGGTATTAGACCTCAAAGAAGCATGGCAAGCGATAGACTATAAAACGCTGATTTTCCTGTTTGGCATGATGGTAATCAGCACAAATTTAGCTTACGCTGGTTTTTTCCAACTAACTCTTGATACAGTTACACACTTTACTCGTAGCCCTTTGGGTTTGCTAATTGTTTTAACTTTCGGCAGTGGAATTCTCTCGGCTTTTTTTCTAAACGATACCATCGCTCTAATTTTGACTCCTTTGGTTCTCGGTTTAACCCAAACTTTGAACCTGAATCCGATTCCTTACTTACTTGCCTTGGCGGGAGCAACTAATCTGGGTTCAGTAGCTACCTTAAGTGGTAATCCGCAAAATATTTTGATTGGTTCCTTCTCTGGTATCAGCTATCTCGATTTTGCGAAAGCATTGACTCCCATCGCATTAGTAAGTTTGTTAATCCAAATTGGGTTACTGTGGTGGCTTTATCCTGATGTGCGTTCTACTAAATCTTGTCCGAGTGTAACCCCCGTGCGTTACCGCATATTTAAACCGTTGCTGAATAAAAGCCTATTGATAACAGGAGGACTATTAATTGCATTTTTAATTGGGATACCTCCAGCCCAAGCAACACTTATAGCTGCTGGTTTACTGTTTATTACTAGGCGAATCAAACCGCAACGAGTTTTAAATAAAGTAGATTGGGATTTACTGGTGATGTTTTCTGGGCTATTTGTTGTGACTGCTGGAGTAGAAAAATTAGGAATATTGAATTTATTTAGCGGTTTAGTTTATACTCCTCTGAACATATTAGGAATTACTGCTCTGCTTTCAAATTTAGTTTCTAATGTTCCAGCCGTATTATTACTACAACATTTAATTCCCCATCCAGACACTAAAACCTGGTTACTATTAGCAGCAGGATCTACCTTAGCAGGTAATCTAACTTTGTTAGGTTCAGTTGCCAATTTAATTGTTGCTGAGGCTGTTACAAAACTTGGTTATCAATTGTCATTCTGGGAACATCTGCGTTTTGGTCTACCGTTAACTGTCGTGACTCTTATCCTGGCTTATTTTTGGATTTAGGGACTTCCAAATAAAAAAATACTCAAAAAACCGGCGAAAAAACTCTCTCCTTCCAATACGGTTCGGATAAGGTTTTTTGATAACACGCCGCTAATTGCAAAGACGCGATAAATCGCCGTCTCTTTCCTTAACCCAAGCGTATTGCCTTAGTCATTAGTCATTCGTCAACAATCAAACTTAAAATTTCAGGCTCAAAGCCGCAAGGTTCAAGCTCAAAGCCGCAACGTTCAAGCTCAAAGGTGCAACTTCGAGGCTAAAAGGCTCAACGTTCAGGTTCAAAGGCTCAACGTTCAGGCTCAAAGGCTCAACGTTCAGGTTCAAAGGTGCAACTTCGAGGCTCAAAGGTGCAACTTCGAGGCTCAAAGGTGCAACTTCGAGGCTAAAAGGCGCAACGTTCAGGTTCAAAGGCTCAACGTTCAGGCTAAAAGGCTCAACTTTGATATTTCAAGAGACTTCCTTGCTTCCTGCTCTTGCTTCCCATCTTTTTATCAGTCAACTTGCGGTGATGTGATGACTTTATCCCAGCAATTTTACGGTATTTTGTGACTGTTCTGCGAGTGATTGGGAGACAAAATCGGATTTTCAAAAGCTGGGCTAATTGTTCATCAGTATAAGGATTGGCGGGTGATTCTTCTGCAATTAACTGTATTAGCATCTCTTGGATTTGTTGAGGAGTACGTCCGCCTACTCCTACAGGAACACATAGTGAATGCAACGGAATTATCTGACTGTTTTGGTTACAAACTAATATATACCGTCCCCGCACAATCCGACTGACTGTAGAGTTACTAAGTCCTACCGATTGAGCTACTAATTGCTGAGGGGTAGACACTAAGTCTAATTTATCCCGACTCTGCAAAAAAGCTTGCTGTCGCTCAACTAAAAATTTCCCAACTTTAAGCAGATTTTCTTGCCATTGTTGCAAAGCTGTGAGTAAATTTCTAGCTTTTTGTAATAATGCTTCTAGTTGTTGGGTATCTCGCCTTGATTTTGGTGATTCCTGGAAAAGCTTAATGGCTTCGGAATTCAGACAAAAACGTTGTTTGACTTCATAGGCTAAAGAAATTTGCCAACTTCCAGCTATTAGCTCAACTTTTAAATCAGGGGTGACGATGGGAGCATCGCTACCACCGAAGTTTCTGGCGGGACGGGGTTCTAATTCTTGAATCTCATGAATAGCATCGGTGAGTTTCTCGATGTCAACATTAAAATATTGATGATTCTGGTGCAGTTTTTGCAATATTGATTGACAATTGTGCTTTGAATTGGAAGAATTCCCAATACAATTTGCTATGTCTTCTAAATAATTTTGAACTAGTAGAAAAGCTAGACTTTCAGGTTGGGTTTTGAGTTGTACTAACAGACATTCTTGTAGGGAGCGCGTACCAATTCCAGGTGGATCTAAACTTTGCAGGATAGGTACAACAGCTTCTAATTCTTTGGCACTCCAGATACTACCATCTGCCCAAACTTCTGGAGTTTCTTCTAAGTAACCGGAGTTGGACAACCACTGAGTTAGATAGCTTAAGGCTTCACGTTGTCTGGATGGGATTGATAAAGCTGATATTTGTCCAAAAAGATGATCGCTTAAACTTAATTCCTGGGCGATGGGACTATAGCAATTCGGTAGAATATCGTCTAAAAGTGCTTCGCTTTTTTGGAAATCAGAATTTTCTATAAATGGATTGTGTTTACATTCTTCTCGAAGATGATCGAATATTCGTTTTCCATCCCACGCTAAGAAGCGAACTAAGTACTGTAGGGTTGGGTAAATAACGGTTTGAGTTTCTAGGTGTGTTTCTAGTGTAGATGCTGAGTTTAAGGAATTCATGATACGAACCGCAGAGGCGCAGAGGACACAGAGAGTAGGAAAAATGGTTAAGTGCTATAAATTCCATTGTTTCTTTTTTTGCTCAAAGCTTTCGACGGAAATTCCTAATGCTTTGTGGGGTTGTTGGGGATAAAGTGCTAAAGCATGGCGAATAAAGTTTATTTCTAACTGAGCGATCGCTTGTTCTAAGTTCAAATTCATCTGATGTTCTTGATTAAATATGAGATGTTCTGGAAGAATGGTTCTTCCTCCAGAAAAAACTGCTGCTCTCTCTAAAGTATTTTGCAGTTCTCGTACATTTCCTGGCCAAGCGTAATCTCTGAGTTTTTCTAGGGCGGTTGAGGTGATTGCTAAATTTTTAATTCCGTTTCTTAGAGCAATAGAACTTAGAAAATGTTGGGTAAGTTGTTCTAAATCTTCGGGGCGATCGCGCAAAGGTGGCAGTTCAATTCGTACTACGTTAAAGCGATAGTATAGGTCTTCTCGAAACTGATTGAGGCGAACTAATTGCTCTAAGTTCCGATTGGTGGCAGCTAAAATGCGGACATCTACAGTTTTGGTTTGGTTACTACCCAAACGCTCGAAGGATTTATCTTGTAATACTCGCAACAATTTCCCTTGAATTATCTGGCTCAATTCTCCGACTTCATCCAGAAAAATTGTGCCGCCATTGGCTTGTTCAAAACGACCAATTCGCAAGTGATTAGCTCCAGTGAAAGCTCCTTTTTCGTGACCAAATAATTCTGCTTCTAATAAATGTTCTGGGAGGGCTGCACAGTTCACTTTTACTAAAGGGCCGCGACTGCGAGGGCTAGCATTATGCAGTGTGGAAGCGACTAACTCTTTGCCCGTACCTGATTCGCCGACAATCAAAACTGTGGTGTTTCCTTGGGCAAGTCTACCAATGAGTTTAAAAACTTCTGCCATTTTAGGCGATCGCCCCAACAGTTCTTCTGGCTGTCCGAGATTTTGGATATTTGCTTCACCAATTTGCTCGGCTGATGCTTGGGAATGAGCTAAAGCTTTTTGCGCCAAGTTAACTAAATCTTCTAAATCGAAGGGTTTAGTTAAGTAATCATAGGCTCCCAATTGCATAGCTTCAATGGCTGTACGACTTGTACCATAAGCTGTCATCACAATGACTGGCAGTTCAAATAGAGTCTTACTACCTAAAGCTTTTAAAACAGCATTACCCTGAGTTTTGGGCATTTTCAAATCCAGAAATACTAAGTCAGGACGAGATGTGATATCTTGTTGAATCATCTTTAGTCCTTGTTCTCCGTCTCCCGCCTCTACAACGGCGGATCCCACCAGAATTACCCCCCACAGCGGGAACCACTTTCACTGGAGAGGTAAAACAGTATCTTCTCAACCCTGAAGGTAAAGTGGATGGGCTATTACTCAATAATGGGCTACAGGTGAAATTTCCTCCCCAGATGGCGGACAGTTTAGTGGGAATAATTACCCCAAACACGAAAGTGAGCATTTTTGGCAATCCCGGCTTTTCTACTCGCTTTGGACAGGAAGTGAGAGCCAAAAAAATCACCAATTCTCAAACTGGACAGACTTTAGTCGAACAACCTCCCACAACCGCGCCCCAACCCCCCAACTTAAACAACTACAGTACCTTATCTGCGGAGGGAACTGCTCAGAATTGGTTGGTGGGACATCGAGGAGAAATTAACGGCGTTATTATCTCTAATGGCACAATTGTCAAATTCCCGCCCCATGTAGGCGAACAGCTAGCCAGTATGGCGAACATCGGAAACACAATTCAAGCCAAAGGATTCGGCACTCGCAATCGTTACGGACAGATTTTAGAAGCTACGGCATTGTCAGTTAATGGGCAATCTGTATCTTTGCAACCAAAAGCCATCACCAGCCCGTAACACCATTGACAAAAATCTTTGCAACAGATGAATCTGCTGTCGGGGTGTTTAGCTTGACAAAGTAGTAGTTTTACTTTTGGATCTGAAGGTGGCTAGCAAAAAATGAGGGTATTGCTAACTTGTTAAGTTGCCAATACCCTCACGTAGATAAACTAAGTTTTTGTAGTAGCCTATAAGTCTAAGTCAGTGCCTGAGCAACCACTGCCGAAAGTGACTCATTCGCTGCTTGCTTCAACAATTCGGCTTTATCGGTCTGTTCCCAAGGCAAGTCCAAATCAGCCCGCCCAAAATGACCGTAAGCCGCGACGTCCTGATAAAAACGTCCGCCTCGTTCACTTGGTAAGTTCCGTAAGTTGAAGGTATGGATAATCCCTGCTGGACGTAGTTCAAAGTGTTTGTTGATTAATTCCAGTAAGGTTTCTTCATCCACTTTGCCAGTACCAAAGGTATCTACGAGGATACTTGTTGGTCGTGCTACACCAATAGCATAAGATAGCTGGATTTCAACTTTTTCTGCCAACCCAGCGGCGACAATATTTTTAGCTACATAGCGAGCCGCATAAGCAGCAGAACGGTCTACTTTCGTGGGGTCTTTGCCAGAAAAAGCGCCGCCACCATGTCGTGAATAGCCACCATAGGTATCAACGATTATTTTCCGTCCTGTCAGACCAGAGTCTCCTTGAGGGCCACCAACGACAAATTTGCCAGTGGGGTTGACTAAAAAACGTGTTTCCTCATTAGGTTTAACGTCAATGTCGCCAAAAACAGGTTCGACCACTGCTGACCAGAGGTCTTGTTTAATTTTGGCTTGTACCGCCGCTTCATCCGTAATTTCCCCAATACTGGCTGTATGCTGGGTGGAAATTAGAATCGTATCAATACCTACGGGGCGTCCATCTTCGTAGACTACAGTTACTTGGGTTTTACCGTCAGGACGCAGGTATGACAGTTCACCTGTTTTACGGACTGCTGCCAATCGGCGAGCAATGCGGTGGGCGAGACTGATGGGTAAGGGCATCAGTTCTGGTGTTTCGTTGCTGGCAAAACCAAACATTATACCTTGATCGCCCGCACCAATTTTATCGAATAGCTCATCACTATCTTGCTGGCGGGTTTCTTGGGCGGTGTTAACGCCTTGGGCAATATCTGGTGATTGTTCGTCTATAGCTAGCAGAACGCTGGTGCTGTTAGCAGAAAAGCCATTGTCAGCATTGGTATAACCAATTTCGGCAATTTTTTTTCGGGCGAGATTGACGAAATTTACGTTAGCTTTGGTGGTTATTTCACCAGTGATTAGCACCAAACCAGTATTAACTACGACTTCAGCGGCGACACGACTGCTAGGGTCTTGTGTCAATAGGGCATCCAGAATAGTATCAGAAATCTGATCGCAGATTTTATCTGGATGACCTTCGGTGACTGACTCAGAGGTAAATAGATATCGACGAGACAAAGGAAATTCCTCCATCGAGAGTTTTTTCGTTGACTAAATGTAGGTATTTAGTTCAACTACTAATTTCTGAAATCATAACAATATTTATACTTCAGTCGTTAGTATCTTCTTGATATTGATAAAAACCACTAACTATAAGGTAAATATCCGTAAGTAAGATAAATGTATGCTAATTATTTTGCAGCTAAAATGTATTTAATAACACAAAAAAAAGGGGGCACCCGGAAGCGTCCCCATAAGCTTTGACACAAACACTGCTGCTTTAAACCTGAATCGCTAACTTTGCTTCCGTAGCTGTCAACCGCTCATAAGCAGCACGCATCTTCAAACCTGTAAGAACTTGGAAGAAACCAGTTCCATTATTGGAACCTGGATACTCGCGGTGCTGGAGTAACAAGTGAGTCAATTCACCCTGATATTTGGTGGATGTATTGCTGAGATGGGTTTCGATATAAATGACTTCTTCCAAGTTGTCAAATTGACCATCAACCTCTAGTACTGAGACATAGCGGCCGTAGTAAACATCTGAACCGTAGTACAGTTGCATACCAGGATAAGAACAGGTCAGCTTGCGTCCACAGGGAGTCCAATTAATTGTTGACCCTTCATCAAATAGGTAAGTTGGATCGAAGCCTTCCTTACCTTCCCGCTGGAGCATACGTACCCGTAAGACTCTACGTTCGGTGTCGTTTTTGATCAAGTTTGTGGGCAATACCTGGAGAACCACATCAGCAAATTCTCTTTGTGGTTCGATAAATTTTTCAAAGTCAGGTTTGCGGGAATTGATTTGTGCTAACACATCTTCGTAGCGATGACCGCGTTCAGCCATATCTCGCTGGATTTTCCAGGCAATTTTGACCTCATCGCTAATGTCAAAATAAACACTGAAGTCGATTAGCGATCGCACCCGCTCATCATATAAAGGATGCAGCCCTTCAACAACTATAATGTGATTCGGCTCTATCCGCTCTGGCGGATCGATCAAGCCGGTTTCGTGGTTGTAAATCGGCTTATCAATCGCTTGACCACTTTTGAGCGCTTTTATTTGCTCATACATCAGGTCAAAATTGTTCGCCCTGGGGTCTAGCGCCGTTATCCCCGTTTCTTTGCGCTGTTTGCGATCCAAGGAGTGATAGTCATCCAAGCAGATGACTGTCATTAAATCTTCACCAAACAAATCTATCAAACGACGCAAAAACGTAGATTTACCGCAACCAGAGTCTCCGGCTACTCCAATCAGTACCACGCGTTCCGGCTTACTTGTCATAAATCTCCTCTAAAATACTAAAGTTGTGTCAATAATTTTTCACACAGCAGATTCTGAAGCCAGGAGTTTACCCCTTTGGTTTATCCTGCGTTCTTGCTACCTAGCACATCTATAAGACACCAAGCGGGTAAACAACAAAGTAATTAAGTTGCTACTCGTCGGACTAGCCTGAATGTTGGTGCCGGTAAGTATTTAATCCTAGTGATATATTTGATTTTAACAGAAGGGGGTATCCCATACAAGATTGCTGTCAAGAAGAATTTAGCCTGGTTCCTCAATCATTTTTTTCTTAGTTTAGTTGTTAATTTAAAAATGGGGATCGGCACTGCCCATCAGCGTTGCACCTTTATCAGTCTGCTACTTGTGACTCTATAGAATCAAGACTACAAAGTATAATTTATTATTGCCGCAAAATTGCCGCAAATTTTCTAATGTTCCTAAATTGTAATTTCTGCTCGACAATACTTAATATATTCAAAGCAAAAATCTATCCAACGAATGAGGAAATAACTTGCATTACCCAAATTCTTGGCTGTAAATTTATGAATATGCTCATATAGAAGCGTTGACGTTATGGCAAAGTACTGATGCAAGGTTGACAGATTTTTCACATCAAGTGAAACTAATTACAGTTGCTTAAATTATGATTGTCTATCTCGTGATATTTGTGGCTGGAGTTGTCCTAGTTATGTAATTGTCCATAGATAGGTAATGAAGATAGCTAACAACATTCTAGAAGAGTAGTAGATTTGGAGAAGTAAAACCAATCGGAAGAAAACCTTCCTTTCTTGGCATTCTCCGATTTCAACCCCTGGAGTAAGCAAGCACAAGGGAAGCTTTTGGAGGTAAACTGAGCGGTAGCTTCCACCGCTCAGTTTACCTCCAAGAATATCTGCTATTGTGAGATTTTGAGTTGCTCATAGGGTACTAAAGTAAAAAGCTATCCCCCTGATGGGGTTGGTAGTTAACGAAAAAAAGATTAAATTGATTCATTATTAACATTCTCCACAAGACTTATCCTTTACCTTAGAAGGTGAACAGGTGTGTTTTTTGCTATGCCTGCATGTCTTTGGTGAGTGTACTTAGCAAGGCATTAATTTAATGATGCCGTTTTTCCTTCTTTCTCCAGTTTTGTGAAACGAAAATCCGGTAAACTAAAGCTGGCATGGGATGGGAATAGTTTTTTTTGAAAAACGGTTAAGTAAATTATCGGAGTGGTAGAACGAATGTACAATCAAGGTGCTGTTGAGGGTGCTGCCAACACAGAATTAGGTAGCCGCATCTTCCTTTATGAAGTAGTGGGTTTGCGTCAGAGTGAAGAAACCGATCAAACTAACTACCCAATTCGGAAAAGTGGCAGTGTGTTCATCAGAGTGCCTTACAACCGCATGAATCAAGAAATGCGACGTATCACTCGTCTAGGCGGCACAATTGTTAGCATCCAGCCTGTAACTGCTCTAGAGCCAGTTAATGGTAAAGCCTCACTTGGGAGTGCTACAAGCGTTGTCAGCGAGTTAGCTACATCTGGGGAAACTGCTAACACTGAAGGGAATGGTAAAGCCACACCTGTAAATACTCATAGTGAAACCAAAGGTTTTGCTAAACCACCAGCTGAAGAACAGCTCAAGAATAAGGACAAGAAAGGCAACACCATGACTCAAGCGAAAGCCAAAAAAGACCACGGTGACGTTCCTGTTAACACTTACCGTCCCAATGCTCCGTTTATTGGCAAAGTAATATCTAATGAACCGCTAGTCAAAGAAGGTGGTATTGGTATTGTTCAACACCTCAAATTTGACATTTCTGCCGGGGATTTGAAGTATATAGAAGGTCAAAGTATTGGGATTATTCCACCAGGATTAGACAAGAACGGCAAGCCAGAAAAACTTAGACTCTATTCCATCGCCTCAACTCGTCATGGCGATGATGTGGATGATAAGACAGTATCACTGTGCGTCCGCCAATTAGAATATAAGCACCCAGAAACTGGCGAAACAGTCTATGGTGTTTGCTCTACACACCTGTGTTTCCTAGAACCAGGAGCAGATGTAAAAATTACAGGGCCTGTGGGTAAGGAAATGTTGTTACCCGATGACCCTGATGCTAATGTCATCATGATGGCAACCGGAACAGGTATTGCTCCCATGCGAGCTTATCTGTGGCGTCAGTTTAAAGATGCGGAAAGAGCAGCTAACCCAGAATACCAATTTAAAGGATTCTCTTGGCTAATATTTGGTGTTCCAACAACTCCAAACCTTTTATATAAGGAAGAACTGGAAGAAATTGAACAAAAATATCCTGATAACTTCCGCCTCACTCCTGCCATTAGCCGGGAACAAAAAAATCCTCAAGGCGGTAGAATGTACATCCAAGACCGCGTAGCAGAACATGCTGATGAATTGTGGCAGTTGATTAAGAATGAAAAAACCCACACCTACATCTGCGGTTTGCGAGGTATGGAAGAAGGTATTGATGCAGCCTTAACTACTGCTGCTGCTAAGGAAGGTGTAACCTGGAGTGATTACCAGAAGCAACTCAAGAAAGCTCATCGCTGGCACGTAGAAACTTATTAATTTGGTCATTAGTCATTAGTCATTAGTCATTGGTCATTAGTCACTTGTACTGAGCGACTCGTGCCGAGCATCTCGACTCCGCTCGATAGAACCGGAGCCGAGGTAAGTCGAAGTATTAGTTTTAGACAAAGAACGAACGACGAAGGACAAATGACAAAGGAAGCAGGATAATCAGTAGGTAGGGCAAACGCTCTACCTACAATTGTTATTGGTGAAATTGGGTGCAAAATGGGTGTGAAACTAGGAATACTGGGATTAGGCACCGTGGGAACGGGAACAGTGCAGTTGTTGCAAGATAGTGCTGGGCGTCACCCATTGTTGCAAGAGATAGAAATTTATCGGGTGGGAGTGCGATCGCTAGATAAACCCCGTGCAGTAGAATTGTCTACGGAAGTATTAACAACAGATTTAGAATCAATTGTCAACGATCCGGCGGTAGATATAGTTGTCGAGGTGATGGGTGGATTGGAGCCGGCGCGATCGCTCATTCTCAAAGCTTTAAGTAATGGTAAGCATGTAGTCACCGCCAATAAAGCAGCGATCGCCCGCTTCGGAGCGGAAATTTTCACAACTGCCAATCAAGCAGGCGTATACGTGATGCTAGAAGCCGCAGTGGGTGGTGGTATTCCGGTGATTCAACCCCTAAAGCAATCTTTAAGTGTTAACCGAATTCATACTGTAACGGGTATTGTTAACGGTACAACAAACTACATCCTGACACGGATGCAAACAGAAGGCAGCAACTTCAATGATGTCTTAGCTGATGCCCAGCGTTTGGGTTATGCTGAAGCTGACCCCACCGCTGATGTGGATGGCTTAGACGCAGCCGATAAAATTGCCATCCTGGCATCATTAGGCTTTGGTGGACGCATCAACCTACAAGATGTTTATACTGAGGGCATTCGGCAAGTGAGCAAAACAGATATTGCCTACGCCGAAAAATTGGGATTTGTGATTAAATTGTTAGCGATCGCTAAACGTGATACTCCCTCATCTCCCCTTTCTGTTAGAGTTCACCCTACTTTAGTGCCTCAAGCTCACCCTTTGGCTAGCATCAACGGCGTTTACAATGCCATTCTTGTCGAAGGAGAACCCATCGGGCAAGTAATGTTTTTTGGCCCTGGTGCTGGTGCTGGTGCAACCGCCAGTGCCGTAACATCAGATATTTTGAATTTAGTTGCTGTCCTCAAAACCAATACAGCAGTTGCAAATCCATTATTAACTTGTGGACATCAGGAATATTGCCAAATTGCACCGATGGCAGAATTAATAACTCGGTTTTACGCCCGTTTCCTCACGAATGACCAACCTGGAGTTATCGGTAAATTGGGGACTTGCTTTGGTAATTATGGCGTTAGCTTAGAGTCAATTGTCCAAACTGGCTTTCAAGGGGAACTTGCAGAGATTGTGGTTGTTACCCATGATGTGCGGGAAGGTAATTTTCGGCAAGCTTTAGCAGAAATTCAGGATTTGTCAGCGATCGAAAGCATTCCCAGCTTACTACGTGTACTTTGAGATTAGTCGGGAGCCAATACTGTTCGGTTAATGCAATAGACGCGATGAATCGTCGTCTCTACAATAATCAGTCTTTCGTCTTGACGGCGATTTATTGCATCTTTGTGATCTAGAATTTTCATCAAAAACCCTTAACCGAACCGTATTGAGTCGAGAGTAAGGCTCGTTAAGTCGGCCCTAAGAAAAACAGTTGAAATGTTGACATTGTTAATCTCGTTGACCATAACTTTAGTATCGGCTGAGACCATCTACAAGCACTAATCTATAAAAGATTCAGCGATAACTGGGCTTTGTCCTTCCAGCTTGTAATAACGACTAAACATAATCTCCATTTTGTCACATTACCGCCACAACCCTGATTCCTGGGTACTTATAGCTTATTTTGTCTACATTAGCGATTAGGGAACCTGCATTTCTAACGAAAAATAAGGTTTCTAGCTATTAGTCATTAGCCTTAATTATCTTCCAGTTTCTGGCTAGCCAATAAAAACCCGCATCTTAAGAAAGAATGCGGGTTGATCATAGATTAATTTTGAGTGTTAATTGGTGACGGATAGAGGAGGGCAAACTACTTTCATAAATTTTCTTTAAGGTGATAAGGATTACCGCCTAAATGCTTGTACAAACTTTTTAAAAAATCTTGATCTAAATCTTTTAAAAGTTTATGAATGTATTGGTCAAAACTTCCTAGTTTCATTTTGTCATAAATCACTAAGTTACCATCATCTTTTTTATCATAGAAGTGAGGAGTAATGTTTCCAGGCTCGCTGTATTCAAATTTTATAAATTCAGATACAAGTTTTTTTACCTCTTCTATACTAAAATTATGCGTTTTACCAATTTCTTCAATCTTTAATAATCCTGATTCTGACTTGTTTTTATATTCACGAGATATTTTCTTTAGCTCTTCTCTAGCTTGCAAATTGCCACTAGATGAATCTGTAGAAATAGAATCTAAATAATTTGTAAACTTATTCACTTCTTTGTTTTCAAGCATCACAAATACTAAAACAGCAACTACTTTTTCAAGTTAGTTCTATTGAAACAAATTACACAGAGTAAAACCACTGAAAGTTGGGTCTATGTAATTAATAATGTTTTCTGACCGCAAAAAGTGGAATCTGAAGATTTTAATCGCCCATTAGATACACTAGACATTTGCACAGGGGGCGTTTTTATTTAAATTAGTCAAACATTTAGTGGCGTTTATCCTTAAGCAATGAGGCTTTCAGAGATTGCCGCAAACTCAATTTAGGCAAGACTTAGGCAAGGGTAAATTTTGAAGGGCTGAAGAGAGTGGGTGACGAGGGAATCGAACCCGCAACCAATAGATTAAGAGTCTACTGCTCTACCGTTGAGCTAGTCACCCACACGAATAACAATCGTAGCACAACTTCTGACAATTTAGCTAGTGCTATGCCCAAAAAAGGAATTAAAAGGGGAATTTGACAGTGAAGGTGGTTTGGCCTGCTGCACTCTCTACATAAATTGAGCCGCCTAAATGTCTGACCATTTTCTGCACTAATGCCAATTCCAGCCCCGTGCCGCTATGTTTCCAAGGATCGTGTTTGGAAAGGTGATAGAAAGGTTCAAAAATCCGCGAGAGTTCATTGCTGGTAAGCTCTATTCCCGAATTGGTAATATTAAGCTCGACTGTATCCCCAATCAACTGAGCAGAGACTGCGATCGCTTCCCCAGCTGGGGTGTATTTGCAGGCATGGTTGAGCAGTTCGGTGACAATCCGCTCCAAATCAGTGATATCTGTCTCCAAAGGGGGCAGCGCCCGATCTACAGTCAGGTTTAACTGCTGTCGCTGGCAGTTGGTGAGGTCTCGAAAAGACTCGATAATCGGGTGAAGCCAGCTTTGAAAGTCAATGGCAATCAAGGTTGGGGGATCGGGTTCGGCTTCGAGATATGTGAGGGTGAGTAAATCGTTAATTAACTTGCTTTCTCGCCCACACTCGTTATGCAGAATCTGCAAGAGTTGCGGCACTATTTCTATCTCTGATATTTCTGCTGGTGTGAGGACACTTTCGAGAGTTTGGACTGCAAGGCTAATGCTGGTTATTGGTGTCCGCAGTTCTTGGGATAGAGTTCTGAGAAATTGGTTTTTGAGCCGATCGCTTTTTTCTAGTTCGTTTACCTGTGCCTGGTTTTGTTTGTAAAGCTGGGATTGACGAATGGCGATCGCACATTCATTTGCTACCTGCTGCATTAGCTCAATTTCAAATTCGTCAAAAGCCTCTTGTGATGGTCTTGTCAACCAAATATTTCCCAAAATTCCTTGAGGATCAAAAATTGGACAAGCCATCTGGGACATAACTAGCAACTTTGGTTCCCATCCCGGTACAATTTCCAAAAATTGCAATGGTTGTTTTTGCAACAGCGGCTGATAAACTTCAAGATGGTCTGCAATCTGTTTGGTTAATCCTTGACACTGCGACAAATCAATACTGTATTCGTAAGCAATAGTAACTAGAGTTTGACAGGTACTGTAGAGTTCAATTTGGCAACGTTCAAGGTTTAGTAACTTTGCTAATTCCTGGGTAAGTGTCTGCAATACCTGAGTTTGATCCAGACTGTCGCGGATTTGTTCTGTCATACGTCGCACCAAGGCTTCAAAGTTCCGCACCTGCTGCAACTTACTGATGTGCTTCTGTTTCTGTAACTCCATCTTGGCTTTGAGATCCTGGAGTTGCTGATGAAGTTCTGCCTGTTGGACTGCAATGCCGATTTGAGTTGTCAACTGCTTGAGCAAGTTAGTTTCTGTTTGCTGCCATTGACGCGATTCACGGCAATGCTGGGCAATCAATAGCCCCCACATATCTTGCTCTTGGAAAATCGGCACGACGAGATTGGCTCTTATCTGCAAAGATGTCAGGAAATCTATATGGCCAGGATGCAAGCCTGCTGCATAAATATCTTCGATAACTTGAATGCAACCTTGTCCGTGGTGTTCTGGATGTTTGCCACTGAAGCAGGGATCGGTGATGTTTTTGCCCAATAGGGGATCGCTTGTAACTACAGTTGATTCGGCAATGATTACTCCACTGCCATCAGTCTCGAAACGATAAATCAACACGCGATCGCAATTCAAAAACTGCCGCAGTTCAATTGTAGTCTGATGCAGAATTGTCTCTAATTCTACTGATTGGTGAATCCGTCCAGCGATCGCTTCTAGCAGTTGCTCTCGTTCAACCTGGAGTCCAACTGCTTGTTCTGCTTGCTTCACAGGGGTAATGTTAGTACTAGTACCAATCAATCGATAAACCTTGAAGTTAGCATCCTTTAGTGGGGTGAGAGTCGTACTCCACCAAGTGGGAACTCCTTGGAATTGCAAACATTGTTCGTAAGAAATAGTTGTGCCAAATTGCACGCAGTCCACATAATGTTGACGCACCTTTGCAGCATCAATAGCAGAGAGGATATCCTCTGGCTTTTTGCCCCGGAGATCGTCTGAGCGAATCCCTATCCACCGTTCATGAGTAGGATTAAGGGCCACATATTGAAAATCTCCATCCTCCAAAACATCAACTACAAATATTGATGCCTGTACAGAATCATACATGCTGAGTAGAAACTGCTCGCTACTACTTTTTTCATCTACTTCTGTGCCAAAAAGAATTTGAGGTGGCGATAATTTTGTCAACTCCATAGTTGATTCCACTGGATTTATATTCATGCGAGAGTCCCACTCTTGTATTACTGACTCTTCTAGGCGCTCTCTTGTCGTTAAGCTTGTAGTAGATGCACTTTAGCGCCTATAGCAAAGTATTGTCAGCTGTTGCTCATCGAAATTTTGATCTTTCTCTACTTCTTGTCAGAAATCTAGGAAAGCTAATAGGAGTCAGCTTAACAAAATCCTGCTTTTTGAAGGTGAAAATACATTTGCAGGTTAGGGCAAACTTACTGAAATTTTTTAACAGTTTTTCAAGATTGTTGCATATATCTAAATGCAAACTTCAGTATATATCAATTAATTTTATAATTCTTAATAAAAATGCGATCGCTCGCGTCTGTGACAACTTACAATCGCAATTTGTGAGCATTGATTCCCGTGAGGACACCAACCAGCAGCCAAGTGATGCCTAATCCGATGACTTCACCTAAAAATAACTGGCTTAAGTAGCGCCAGATTATTCCCACAGCAGAACCCACGGGGACAGCAACAGCCCAACTTGCCGCAGAGACAAATATCCATCGCCAAGCTAGAGGCTGGGGAATTGCTAACCATTGTGCTAATCCAATCCCCAAGCCGCCAAATGCTCCATAAACCGCCCCTGACAGGATTCTCACAGGAAGAATCTGAGTGCTAGGTACAATCCAACCCACCGCACCAATACCGATCGCAGTGATAATACTCCAACCCAAAAGACTTGACAAAATCCACCTGATACAAAATATAGGTTGTTTAAGTAGACAACCTTGAGGAAGTGCGATCGCAAATCCGCCGATAGCGGCCTCTACCACGCCAATATCTGGCTTTTCGCCGACTTCAATTAAGAGTAAACTCAATAAAAATCCGCCAAAAGTAGCTAAAGTCCACAGCAACGTAAAGCCAAATCTAGTATTTTTAGGCGCGAATGGCATCAAAGTTTCTTTGTTTGTAATAGTCTGACAGTTTTTGCATTAAACATCTCAAAAAAACCTTTGCGTCGCTGTTGGGGAGATTCCGGTACGATGTAACCCCACAGACTCTCCCAGTAGAAAAAGGAGATACCATCAAAATTGCGATCGCGCACTACCTGAACCTGTTCTCTAACTTGTGCCATTTTCACCGGATTACCTACCGTTCCTGTTGATATCCCAATACCTACAGGAATTAGACTTTGAGCCAATTTTATAGATGGAAGTTCTAGTTGAGCGATAAAAGACTTTTTATCATTTCGATACACCTGCAAAATTAACTCATTAACTAAACCTTTTTTTACCCAATTTTCCCAATCTTGCAAATAGTATTTATAAGCAAAAGCTTGATAATTGGGAGACAAAGATATTTTGATTTTGGGCTTAACTGCCTTCACAGCTTGATAGATTTCTGCCATGAAATCGGTAATTTTATCTGCCCGCCACCGCATCCATTCTGAGTTAAAAGGGTCATTAGGGGGACTTTTGCCTTGATGTTCTTGCTGGTAGAGTTGAATAGTGAAGCGATCGTAGCCGAACTGTACAGGCATCCCAAAATGGTCATCAAGTTGAATACCATCCACATCATAATCCCTGACTACTTCTAAAATTAACCCTTGAATAAATTCTTGTACTTGTGGATGTAAGGGATTCAACCAAGCTTGTTTAGTGATTAAAAGATTGTCGATTTCTTCTGGTGGGGCATCTTGAATAGAGTTAATACCTTCTTGTCCAATTGTCAACCAGTCAGGATAACGCCTTGCTAATTGTGAATAATGCGGCGTCATGAACCCGTATTCAAACCAGGGAATAACTCTCAAATCTTTATTTTTGGCAAGTGTTACTATTTTTGCTAAAACATCCTGTCCACCGTGCATGAAGTTAAGCAAAGGTTGAGTTTCTGATCCTGTTGTTATTTTGGCTACAGTACTCTTATAAAAAGTATGTCCTCGGTTCCAAACTACAGGATAAATCGTATTAAAGTTGAGAGTCGATAATTGATTTATGGCACGGTTAATACCCCAAGGGACAAATAGTACACCACTAGCAACATTAGTAAGCCAAACGCCGCGAATTTCTGTAGTTAAAGGACTGGTTTTTTGGGAATAAACTGGCAGTGAAGAGGGTAAAAAACCTGTTAAAGCAACTACTAATCCCAAACACAGCAAGTAAGCAACACAACGGCGAGCAACCCGATTCATTTGTAAGCGTGACCTAGTGCGATCGGAATATATATATAACTACAAAATAAAGTTGCAATCCTCCGGATGATGTAAAGAAATGATGATTCAGAACTCAGAATTCAGAACTCAGGAGTCAGAATAGTTGAAATAATACGGAGCCAGTTCTGGTCATGAATATACCTAACGATACCAAAACCTAATAAATTAGGACTTAAAACTCTAACTCTTACTCCTAACTTCTAATTCTTAACTCCTGACTCCTGAATTCTGACTCCTGAATTCTTTCTTATTAAAATCTTTCCACACCTTCAAATTGCTTGAGTGCCGATGCATTTGCTGCTTCACCACAAGTCCGTGGTGTGGGGAATATCTTTTCAGGATTTGCTAACCCTTTAGGATTAAAAACTTGCCGCACCCATTGCATAGTTTCTAAATCAACTTGGCTAAACATCTGTGGCATATAGCACCTTTTCTCTGCTCCGATGCCATGTTCACCAGAAATACTACCACCGACTTGGACACAAAGTTTAAGAATTTTCCCACCCATTTCTTCTACTTGCTCTAACGCTCCATGCACAGAATTATCATAAAGAATTAGCGGATGAAGATTGCCATCCCCAGCATGAAATACATTAGCAACCCGATAACCATATTGTTTACTTAATGCCTCAATTTCATGCAAAACATAAGGTAACTGAGTCCTGGGAATTACACCATCTTGTACATAATAATCTGGACTTAAATGCCCAGCCGCAGCAAAAGCCGCTTTACGTCCTTTCCATAATTTCAACCGAGTTTCTGGGTCAGTAGCAGAAGTGACATTCCGCGCACCGTTCTTTTTACAAATTTCAGTAACTCGCTGCTTATTTCCTGCAACTTCCACTTCTAAACCATCAATTTCTATTAGTAAAATAGCAGTAGCATCGCGGGGATAACAATTCGTTGCGACAACATCTTCAACTGCATTGATGCTAAAGTTATCCATCATTTCCATACCACCAGGAATAATTCCGGCGCTGATGATGTCAGAAACAGTTGCTCCCGCAGCTTCAATGCTAGTAAAATCTGCCAACAGCACACAAATTGATTCTGCACTTTTAAGAATTCGCAAAGTAATTTCTGTGGCAATTCCTAAAGTACCTTCGGAACCAACAAAAACACCTGTTAAATCATAACCAGGCATTTCCGGGATTTGTCCGCCTAAATCGATAATTTCCCCTTCCGGCGTGACAATTTTTAGTCCTAAAACGTGGTTAGTAGTAACACCGTATTTAAGACAATGTACGCCACCAGAATTTTCGGCAATGTTGCCCCCAATAGAGCAGATAATTTGACTAGAAGGGTCAGGGGCATAGTAAAATCCAGCACCACTAACAGCTTGTGTTACCCAACTATTAATCACCCCTGGTTGTACAACTGTCCGTTGATTTTCTAAATCAATGCTGAGGATTTGCCGCATTAACGAGGTGACAATTAAAACTGAATCTTCTACTGGTAAAGCGCCACCAGATAGACCAGTACCAGAGCCGCGTGCTATGAACGGTATAGAATATTGATTGCATATCTTCACCACTTGGGCAACTTGTTCTGTAGTTCTCGGTAAAACCACCACAGCCGGACGTTGGCGATAACCAGTTAAACCATCGCATTCATAGGTAATAAGTTCTTCGCGGCGTTGTACCACACCATTTTTGCCAAGAACAGCCTCGAATGCTTTGAGAATGGGTTTCCAGTTGCGTTGTTTTTTATCTTGGGTAAGCATAGTTTTTTAAAGTTCAAGGTAGATGTTGCAGGCTGCTTAGTATAGCTGTAATTACTATATTTTAAATTCTATCTTCTTCCTCTGTTGTAAGTTCTTACTTCTCATCTCTTAATTCTTTTTTTAATGATGTATCTATCTCTATATCTTTTAAAAAATTAGAGTTGGGAGAATTGACTATTTGACCTGTATGGTCAATATATTTATGATTTTTGCCAATTCTGACTCGTGCTTGCCCTTTAAAAAACTTGTCAGCACCATCAAACTGAGGAGAGATTATTACCTGCCCTGATAAGTCAATATAGCCCCATTTATAGGCAATTTTAACTGCTGCCAAGCATTCCGAAAATCTATCTACGTAATCAAAATTAAATGGTATAATAATTTGTCCTGATAAATCTATGTAGCCGTATTTCTTGCCAATCTTTACTCGTGCTAGACCTTGGGAAAAGCTCTCAGCCCAATCAAATTGACAGTTGATAACTATTTGCCCTAATGAATTGATATAGCCCCACTTATAGTCAATCTTTATAAGTGCTAGACCTTCTGCAAACTGCCAAGCCTGAGTAAATTTAGGAGGTATGATTATTTGCCCTTTCTTATCTTTATATCCATACTTTTCACTATTCTTGAATCGCTCTAAACCTAATACAACGTGTTCCACTTCTTGAAACTGAAACGGAATCGTGACAATCTCTCTATTAACACTTTTGTTGCTAACTTCAAATCGCGTTACCTCATGAGACAATCTTTCAGGCTTATCAAATTGTGACTGAAGAATCATCGTCCCCATTTGGTCAATGTAGTCAACTTTATGACAAAGCTTTACTTGTGCTATTCCATTGAAAAATTTTCCAGCCTCATCAAACAGAGGTGGAATAACTACTTGTCCTTTTTGATTTTTGTAGCCCCACTTGCCCCTCTCTTGGAATGGCCTCAAGCCGTTGGTCATTTAGTTTGCCTACCTTTTATTTTCGTACTGACACAAACCTCTTATTGTCAATAATGGCACAATCATCTCTTAAAGCCAAAAATAGTGGACACACTATTTTTGGCTAACTTGCATCCTCTCATCCCCAATCAATTAACCTAGAAATAACGCTCTCAAATACTGGATAAAATCATGGTTCAGCAAGTTCTAATCAATGATGATGATTACTATGTGCCAGATGCTAACCAGCTAGTCACTGAAAATGAAACTTTAGATAATTTTGCTACTTCCAAACAGAAACGCCTTTTAATTAGTTCTCTTTACAGTTCTTTACAGCAGCAAGGTTTTTTAGCAGCAGCTAATGTCGGTATTTACCATACAGATGAACAACCCGCAATTGTTCCCGATATCTTCCTCAGCTTCGATGTTCAAGTACCTCAAAATTGGTGGGAAAAACAAAATCGTTGTTATATGGTTTGGCGTTTTGGCAAACCTCCAGAAGTTGTCCTCGAAATTGTCTCTAATAAAGAAGGTGATGAACTTGGCAAAAAGCTGAAAATTTATGAGCAAATGCGGGCTAGTTACTACATCGTATATGACCAGAATCAGCAATTAGGAGAAAAACTACTACGCGTTTATGAACTTAGAGGAAGGCGCTACTTTGAAACTTCAGAAAATTGGTTAGAACAAGTTGGTTTAGGTGTGACTTTGTGGGAAGGGAAATTTGAAGATAGACAAGATACTTGGTTACGCTGGTGCTACCAAGATGGTACTGTTTTGCTGACTGGAGATGAACGCGCCGAACAGGAACGAGAACGTGCCGAACAAGCAGAACAACGTACCCAATTACTAGCAGATAGGCTACGGGCTATGGGCGTAGATCCCGACACTCTATAGGACATTTACTGTAAATGCGCAAAGTTTTTTGCGTCTTTGCATGAGTTTATAATTCTCACGAACTTGTGCAACTTATAAACTCATTTATCCGATGCCAAACCTTCTCTAATAAATCTGGATCATTAGCATCAAACCATTGAATTTGTGGATATGCTCGAAACCAAGTGCGTTGTCGCTTGGCAAATTGTCGCGTATGCAAAATTGTTAATTCTTTCGCTTCATCCAAGGAAATATCCCCAGCCAAGTATTGCTTAATTTCTTGATAGCCCAAAGTATTCAATAAAGACAAATCAGCGCCATACTTTTGACAAAGATACTCCACCTCAGCAACCAAACCATTTGCTACCATCTGTTGAGTACGCTGTTGAATCCGAGCATCCAATTTTTCAACATCGCAATCTAAACCAATTTGCAGAATTGGATAATCGGGTGGATTCTCGCCTTGCTGTTCTGAAATGGGATGACCAGTGACATAATATACCTCTAAGGCTCTTAAAGTTCGTACTGAATCATTGCCATGAATCTTTTGTGCGGCAACTGGATCGACTTGTTGTAAAATTGCGTAGAGTTGTGGTTGTCCTAGAGATTCAAGCTGCGATCGCAATTCCGTTTGTGGTGCAACTCTCGGAATTTTCATCCCTTGAACAATAGAACGGATGTATAAACCAGTGCCACCAACTAGAAAAAGTGGTGTAACACCAACAGAAGCAATTAAAGCTTGTGTTTGTTCCTGGTAGTCTGCTACTGTCATCATGTCTGTTGGATCGCAGATATCTATTAGATAGTGCGGCACAAATTTTTGTTCAGCCACAGTTGGTTTCGCCGTTCCAATATCAAATTCACGATAAACTTGACGAGAATCAGCACTAAGAATTGCAGAACCCAACCGCCCTGCCAAAGCCAAAGCCAAACCCGATTTCCCCGTTGCTGTCGCCCCACAAATCACAATTAATTTAGTCATTAGTCATTTGTCATTAGTCATTTGTAATTGGTCAAGATTTAGAAATTCTTTACCCTGCCTCCCCTGCCCCTCTTCCACGGTACTGCAACCCCAGTATAAACTTCTCTTTAAAATGCCCTACAGACGCCAGCAAGGCTTTTGTGTTACAATTTTGGAGTGTTTTTACTTTTATTTGCCTTTCGGCGATTTCAACCTCACGCATCAGGAGAGTTTACATGACGAGCAGTTACAGTGCCGATCAGATTCAAGTTCTGGAAGGTCTGGAAGCCGTCCGCAAAAGACCAGGAATGTACATTGGTACCACTGGGCCGCGAGGACTCCACCATTTAGTTTACGAGGTGGTGGACAATTCAATCGATGAGGCTTTGGCGGGTCATTGCACTCATATAGAAGTGGATATCAACGCTGATGGTTCGGTGACTGTAACAGATGATGGTCGCGGTATTCCCGTCGATACTCACTCGCGTACCGGAAAATCGGCTTTGGAAACCGTAATGACGGTGCTGCACGCCGGCGGTAAGTTTGGCGGCGGTGGTTACAAAGTTTCTGGAGGATTGCACGGGGTTGGTATTTCTGTTGTTAATGCCCTCTCTGAGGTTGTAGAAGTTACAGTTTGGCGAGATAAAAAGGTTCATCTCCAACGCTATGAACGCGGTATCCCAGTTACCGAACTGCAAACCAAGCCTTACAAAGAAGCTAGAACTGGAACTTCTGTCACCTTTAAGCCAGATACTCAAATCTTTACAACAAGCATTGAGTTTGATTACATCACTTTATCAGGTCGCCTACGGGAATTGGCGTATCTGAATGCAGGTGTCAAAATTACCTTTACTGACAACCGTTTAGAACTACTAAAAAGCGATACACCGAAAGTAGAATCCTACAATTACAAGGGTGGCATTAAAGAATATATCGCGTACATGAACCGCGAGAAGCAACCACTGCATGAAGAAATTATCTATGTGCAGGGGGAACGGAACAACGTACAAGTGGAAGTTTCATTACAGTGGTGTACTGATGCTTATACGGATAATGTGCTAGGTTTTGCTAATAATATTCGCACAGTGGATGGTGGTACGCACTTAGAAGGGTTGAAGGCGGTTTTGACTCGGACATTAAATGCGATCGCCCGCAAGCGCAATAAAATTAAAGAGAATGAACCTAACCTCAGTGGCGAACACGTCCGCGAAGGTTTGACAGCCGTAATTTCCGTTAAAGTCCCCGACCCAGAATTTGAAGGACAAACCAAGACTAAACTCGGTAATACCGAAGTTCGAGGAATTGTCGATTCTTTGGTAGGAGAAGTCCTTACCGAGTACTTAGAGTTTCATCCTGCCATAGCAGACTCAATTTTAGATAAAGCTATCCAAGCTTTCAAGGCCGCAGAAGCAGCCCGTCATGCGCGGGAATTAGTTCGCCGCAAATCGGTACTAGAATCTTCGCCATTACCTGGTAAATTGGCAGATTGTAGTTCTCGTGACCCTAGCGAATCTGAGATATTCATTGTGGAAGGGGATTCAGCAGGTGGGAGTGCAAAACAAGGACGCGATCGCCGCACTCAAGCTATCTTGCCTCTACGTGGTAAAATTCTTAACATTGAAAAAACCGACGACGCTAAAATCTATAAAAATAACGAAGTTCAATCGTTAATTACAGCCCTTGGTTTAGGTGTTAAAGGCGATGAATTTGATTCTACTCAACTGCGCTATCACCGCATAGTCATTATGACGGATGCTGACGTAGATGGAGCGCACATCCGTACTTTGTTGTTAACATTCTTCTATCGATATCAACGGGCACTCATCGAACAAGGCTTTATTTATATTGCTTGTCCCCCACTGTTTAAAGTAGAACGGGGACGTAATCATGAGTATTGCTATAGCGATCGCGAAAAAAATCAAGCGATCGCCAAATTCCCTGCTAACGCCAACTACACCATCCAACGCTTCAAAGGTTTGGGTGAAATGATGCCACAACAACTCTGGGATACCACCATGAACCCAGAAACTCGTAAAATGAAGCAAGTCGAAATTGAGGATGCCGCCGAAGCCGATCGCATCTTTACAATTTTAATGGGCGATCGGGTCGCACCCAGACGAGAATTCATCGAAACCTATGGCTCTAAACTCAACTTCACCGATCTAGATATCTAATCTCAACAGTCCTAAATCATTCGTAAAAAACAAGATCCCCGATTTTTCCAAGAAGTCGGGGATCTTTAACTTTGAAATATTGCTTGATCGTGCCAATTTTAGATTTTAGATTGAGGATTTTTTAATCCAAAATCCAAAATCGTCAATCCAAAATCAGTTGACATTCCTGCAACAGATTTTGCTAAAGAATTTATATCCAAAATTTCTGTAAAAACTACCTCTTTTGGGTGATGACAAGCTATGTAATTTATAAACTTATTGTATTAACATTTTTGATACCACAAATTATGTCGTTAGATGAGTGACTATATCCACAAATTCATTAACTATTGTTAATAATTCCTTATTTAACTGGATTCTACACAAAGCTATGAAAGCGAGCAAAGGCATAGTAGGAAAAGCATTGTTCAATATTATTAGCATCGGTAGCTTAGTTGCTCTGTCTGCCTGCGCTCAACCTGTTGCAGAAACTCCTACAGCAACTGTCCCTTCAACAACTGTCCCGCCCGTCACACCAACTCCTACTGCCACTATTGCCACTCAAAATTTAGCAGAATTGGCAAAGTCAGCAGCTAGTCAAGGACAGTTCAAAACTCTCATCCAAGCAGTGCAAGCTGCCGGATTAACTGAACAATTGGCTGCACCAGGCCCTTATACAGTATTTGCACCTACTGATGCTGCGTTCTCTGCTTTACCAAAAGCCACTCTAGACCAACTCTTACAACCAGCAAACAAACAACAATTAGTCAAGCTTTTGTCCTACCACGTCATACCTGGGGGAATTACCTCCCAGCAATTGATATCTGGAGAAGTTAAAACAGTTGAGGGTAGTCCCGTTAAAATCACAGTCGATCGTGCCAGCAACTCAATCACAGTCAACAACGCTAAAGTGCGTCAGCCAGATATCCCAGCTAGCAACGGCATTGTTCATGTAGTTGACCAGGTGCTTCTGCCACCTAATTTCTCTGCAAGTCTAAACACCACCCCAACACCACGGTAGTTCAGCAAAGTTCATAGTCTCCAGTTTTCAACTTTGAAAGCCACCGTGACTTTGAACTAGTTGCTAACAATCAATTAAAAATTTAAGTTGAATTATCACTTGTGTGACAAGTAAATACTACAAAAAATACAAATATTCCAAATTTATCGCTTGTCAAACCATATAATTTGCCGATTGTCAAGATTGTCGAAACAATCAATGCTCGATTGTTAGCAAAACTACCAACTTTATTGGAAAGTTAGTTCAGATAATACTCTTTGCTCTGACTCGCTGATTAATTTGAACCACCAGCTAGAAACACATTTGTTATGCTTTAAGAAAATAACTGAATATCATCTATCCAACAGCAATTAATAAGTATTTTGAGGATTTCTCATCATAAGATGACAGAAACTTACCGAAATAAAAGTATTGAAATTTACAATTGATTTACGTAAAAAAGCTTTGTAACTAAATCATCAGGTAATTTGCTGGGTTCTCTGTGTTCGAGGTAATAGCTGTTGGAAATACACACCATAAGGCTGAAAACTTGTTAATATCTTCATGTAGTGCCGTGGCGATCGCGATCGTATCGTATGTATCTAATGTACTTTTGCCTAAGATAAGACGATATTGGCAAGTTCACAGTACAAATTGTTTTTGAATTGATTAAAATATCCTTGTATACAATAAAAAAAGTTTGTCAAGTTTCATAAGGCTGAAATCGCCACAGTGCGCTAACGTGTGAATAAGACCGAATTAGTAAACCTAAATTGATCTCCGATCGGGTCGATTCTGCCACCGCCTCAACTCCTCAGTTAAGGTAGTTAGTACGCAGAAGGTTAACTGCTTTCAGGCAAGCACCACCACCGTTGTTGTATTTACCCAAGGACAAGACCCGTTTTAGTCTAAGGGATGCTTAATTTATGAAGGAAATGTAAAAATGGGTAGGTTAAGACGAATAGTCTGAGTTAACATCAAATGCACTCTTTCTCAGTAATTAATGTTGTGTAAAATACATGAAATTCGGCAGGAGCAAGCGTACTTACTTCGTAATGTAATAAGAGCGTCACTGCAATTCCGAAAAGTGGAGAAAAAATTTCCGGGTACAAATCCCGTTTTCAATGTCTTTTTGGTGAAAGTAGCTAAAAGTTACTTAATGAATTCATGATTAATACACAAAAAGAGTGCAATTTCTGTGAAACAGGCTACAATCGGAAGAGTCTTTATACGAAAATCTGCCAACAGTCTGAACTCATTTGTATAGAGTGGCAATTTTTTTGATAAAGGCAAGTATTTTTTTTGACCAGTTAGTTGAAAGCAATATGTGATAGCAACACATATAACATTTACTAAAGTGAGCAAGTCACCTTTAGCATTTGCTTGAACTAAAGTAAAAACCCTCCTACCGGAGGTGTAAAACTTCCGAAAATATCTCTGGCAAATCTGCCAAAAAACTTATTTTCGGTTGGCAATTGGCTCGTTTAAAAGAGCCGTAAACACATCTTGAGTAATTGATTCTGCAAGGAGCATGAGGAACGCGGCATGAACCAGGCTAACAACGTACTCGAAAGCATATATCAGCCTGACCTAGAAATAATGAATCAGCCTGAGCTCGAGTTAGAAGAACTCTTAATAGACGATGAAGAGGACTTGCTGATCATCGATGAAGGTGACGAGGAATTTTTAGAGCCTCAGTCTGATGAGGACGACGCAAAGTCTGGAAAAGCCGCTAAATCGCGTCGTCGGACACAAAGCAAGAAAAAGCACTATACCGAAGATTCAATTCGGCTTTACTTGCAAGAGATTGGTAGAATTCGTCTGTTGCGGGCAGACGAAGAAATTGAATTGGCGCGGAAAATAGCCGATTTACTGGAATTAGAGAGAGTCCGCGAAAGACTCTGCGAGCAATTAGATCGCGATCCTCGAGATAGTGAATGGGCAGAAGCAGTACAACTGCCACTACCAGCCTTTCGTTATCGCCTCCATGTTGGTCGTCGGGCGAAAGACAAGATGGTGCAATCTAACCTCCGTCTTGTAGTTTCAATTGCCAAGAAATACATGAATCGTGGTTTGTCGTTCCAGGACTTAATTCAGGAAGGCAGTCTCGGTTTGATTCGTGCCGCTGAAAAGTTTGACCACGAAAAAGGTTATAAGTTTTCTACATACGCTACATGGTGGATTCGTCAAGCAATTACCCGTGCGATCGCAGATCAATCCCGCACAATTCGTCTTCCAGTTCACCTTTACGAAACCATTTCTCGGATTAAGAAAACTACCAAGTTACTATCTCAAGAAATGGGTCGCAAACCCACTGAAGAAGAAATCGCTACTCGCATGGAAATGACCATTGAGAAGTTGCGGTTCATTGCGAAATCTGCCCAGTTACCTATCTCATTAGAAACGCCTATTGGTAAAGAAGAAGATTCTCGATTGGGCGATTTTATTGAATCCGATGGTGAGACACCAGAAGACCAAGTTTCCAAAAATCTTCTGCGCGAAGACCTTGAAAAAGTCCTCGACAGTCTCAGCCCACGCGAACGCGATGTTCTCAGACTGCGTTACGGCTTGGATGATGGTCGGATGAAAACCCTTGAGGAAATCGGCCAGATTTTCAACGTCACCCGCGAACGAATTCGTCAAATTGAGGCGAAAGCACTCCGCAAGTTACGCCACCCAAATCGTAACAGCGTTCTCAAGGAATATATTCGGTAGTCATTAGTCATTGGTCATTAGTGAATAAACAAATGACAACTGACAAATGACAAAAAAATAAAACCTGGTAGTGAATTAGCACTCCAGGTTTTTTTATTTATAGGTCATCTTGGATATTAAAACTTATAGGATGCCCCAAAAATGTAGGAAGCCCTGACCAGAAAAAATCTCAACTAAAACGGCTGCTGAAAAGCCAATCATTGCCAAGCGACCATTCCAAACTTCTGCTTGTGGAGTAAAGCCCCAGCGCCAAGCGTTGCGATCTTCAATTACGGGAGTAGTGACTTTTGTTGTACTTGCATTTGTCATGGTTAGAACTCCAAATTCAATTTTTAAGGTTTATTGCCTTATGTAAACTAATATAACAAATATTTTCAGAAAGGCAACATTTTTTATACTTTTGTTTCCATAGCTTGACATAAATAGAAATAGCTATTTATACAGATTCAAGCATCTGCCTTCAGTGAGATTTACTGAGGTAGAAAAAATGTTATCTAGATTTCTACTGTCATAGATAATCTGAGTTTTATTGATATTAATTATCAAGTGATTCTTTTGTATTGCTTGATTTTCAATATAGTTTATTATTTGAAATTAAAAATTATTGATAATTAATAGAGATATTGGAGTCAAAATACTGCCCAGAACCCCGACTTCTTCAAGAAATCGGGGTTGATACTGTTCGGTTAAGGTAAGAGACGCGATGAATCGCCGTCTCTACAATAATCAGTCTGTCGGAAACTGGGAACGAGATCAGCCCTACATAATTTACGATCGCACTTCGGCCACGGTGATGATTTTTTCATCGCGGTTGAGTTGGAGGATGCTTTCACCTTTGACATCTCTCCCTAAGAGCGGCACTGTTTCCACAGGTATTCGCACTACCCGCTCTTTATTCGTCACTAAAGCGACCTCGCCAGATGCGATCGCCATAACCATACCAGCTAAATTGTCAGTTTTGCTAGCAAATTTCAGCGCTTGCGTCCCCAAATCACCGCGATTAGCCGCTCTCAACTGACTCGCAGCCATCCGCTTGGCATATCCTTCTTGAGTAACTAAGAGTAATTGGTCATCTTTACCGACAGTGACACAGCCAACCATTTGCTGATTTTTCAATAGTCGAAATGCTTGTAAACCCATCGCTGTGCGTCCCATGACCGGTAATTGTTCATCATTGACTGCAAAGCGCAACATTCGTCCACCGGAACTAGCTAAAATCAGATGCGCCCCTGGAGCGGTGAATTGGGTAAATGACAATTCATCATCATCTTTGAGCTTCAAAATCGTGATGCCGCGCCGAGTCAGGTTAGCAAATTCTCCCAGAGAAAGACGCTTAATTCTTCCCTGTTTTGTTAGAAGAATCATCTGCCTAGTTTCGAGATTTTCTGGCAGCAAAAAGCGGCTGACTACAGCTTCTTGAGCGCCTTGAGCAGTACTACTGAGCATAGTAATCAAAGGTTTTCCCCGTGGAGAACGCCCAGTCGTTGGGGGAATTTCTCCCACATTCACCGGGTAGACTTTGCCGCCACCAGTTAGTATTAGCAAGTCTTTCCCTGTATCGGTCAACACCGTTTGGATAATAAAGTCATTATCGTGTAGACCATTTTCAGCTTTTGACTTTCTCCCAGATGGCTGAGTGCGGCGGACATAACCCCGTTGGGTAAATTCTAAAATCGCTTCCTCTACTGGTTCAGAAGATTTAAATTCCTCCTCCTCTGCCCCTCTGCCCTTTTGCTCCTCCGCCCTAGACTTCTGCTCCTCTCCAATTTTCGTCCGCCGGGGATCGTTGTACTTGCGCTTGAGCGATCGCAAATCTTTTTTCAGCGCCTTCAATAATTCCCGGCGATCGTTGAGTAATTGCTCCAATAAACTAATTTGTTCGCTGATTTGCTCAAATTCCTGCTGCAAATTTTGCTGTTCTAAACTAGTGAGGCGACGCAACGGCATAGCCAGAATTGCATCTCCTTGTACCTCACTCAAATCTAGTTGGCTACAAAGATTAATTTTTGCTGTACTCCCATCGGGAGCTTGGCGCAAAATTTGAATTACCTCATCCAAATTAGACAGCGCTTTCAGCAAACCTTCCACCAAATGCACGCGACTTTGAGCCTTACCCAACTCGTAATTGTAGCGACGGTTCAGCGTCTCTTCTCGGAATTTCAAAAATTCCTGCAACAGTTGACGCAAACTTAACTGGCGGGGTTGTCCATCCACGATTGCGAGGAGAATGGCCCCAAAAGTCATCTGTAAAGCAGTTTGGTGATATAAATGCTGGAGAACTTCTTGGGGATTGGTATCGCGTTTGAGTTCAATTACCACCCGCATCCCTTCGCGATCGCTCTCATCCCGAAGATCGGAAATTCCTTGCAAGCGTCCTTGATTTACTAAGTCCGCTACCTTCTCAATCCAGGCAGCCTTATTCACTTGATAAGGCAATTCTGTAATGATAATTGCCGTCCGTCGCTTGCTTCCCCTCGCGGCTGGAATTTCCTCCAGAGTTGCAACTCCCCGCAGCAGAATTCCACCTTTACCTGTGGTATATGCTTCCCGAATTCCCGTCTCACCAATTATTTCCCCACCAGTGGGAAAATCTGGCCCTGGAATTAGCTCAAATAATTTTTCATCTGGCAAATCTGGGTTGTCGATTAAGGCAATTAACCCATCGACAACTTCCCCCAAATTGTGAGGTGGTACATTTGTCGCCATTCCTACGGCAATACCAGAACAGCCATTGAGCAACAGAAACGGCAGCTGAGCAGGTAACACCGTTGGTTCTTGCTGGGAATTATCAAAGTTCCCGACAAATTCCACAGTTTCTTCGCCGATTTCTGTCAGCATTCCCTCATGGCTGATGGGTGCGAGGCGCGTTTCTGTGTAGCGCATCGCCGCTGGCGGGTCATTATCGACACTGCCAAAGTTACCGTGTCCTGCTAGCAAGGGATAGCGGCTAGAAAAATCCTGCACTAGCCTGACTAAAGCATCGTAAACTGATTGGTCGCCGTGGGGATGGTATTTACCCAACACATCACCCACTACACGGGCACATTTTCGATAGGGTCTATCTGGTACTAAACCGAGTTCGTGCATTGCATACAAAATACGCCGATGCACTGGTTTTAAGCCATCACGCACGTCTGGTAGCGCTCGCCCGACAATCACGCTCATGGCATATTCTAGATAAGACCGTTGCATCTCGGTGTGCAGGGCTGTTGGAATTACCTGTCCCGTTGAGAGAAGGTTTAACTGTTTTGCCATGAGTTTTTTCCCTGAAATTTAACTACACAAAAGCCGATGGAACTCAACACTGCGGCAACCACAGCATAACGGATGAAATGAGATTCATAACAAAATTTTGATAGTCACAGAAGAAAAAGCAGTAGTATCATCCTTGATGACGAAGATGTACATTGACTATTAAAAAGGATGCACACGAGTATAATCTACATAAACTTAGTAGCCATGATACTTACCATGATTGCAAATCTTTAATTTTGTATTCTGGAATTCTTGAATCTCCTCACCTCTATAACTAAAATTCTCATGAAAACTGTTTTAATTGTTGAAGACGATCTAATTAATGCTCGTGTTTTTTCCAAAATTTTGTCCAAGCGTGGCGGCTTGGGTGTGAAACACACTGAAAATGTGGAAGAAGTCATCAAAATTGCCCAATCAGGAGAAGCCGATTTGATTTTGATGGATGTTTCTCTCTCCAGAAGTGTTTACCAAGGCAAGTCTGTTGATGGAATCAAGATTACACAAATGTTAAAATCCGATCCAAAAACAGCAAACTTACCTGTGATTCTGGTGACAGCACATGCTATGGAAGGCGATCGCGAGAACTTTCTCAAGCAAAGCGGTGCTGATGGCTACATTTCTAAGCCAGTTGTTGACCATCAACAGTTCGTTGACCAAATCATCGCACTTCTACCCACAGACGAAAACTGAGAATTAAAGACTTATTTCAGGAATACTCGCCCGCAAATGTTTTGGGCGACTAGTTCCTGTATTTATCTAGTATAGATGTACTACGAAAAGGTACTATTAGGCAAGTGGGGAATGGAGAATAGGGAATAGGGAATAGGAAAAAAAATTACCTCTTTCCCCTCTGCTCCCCTGCTCCCCTGCTCCCCTGCTCTTATTGAGTAGGCTGTTTTCTAGGCGTAGGCGCTGATGATGAGTTTTCTCGTTGCTGTATGGCTGCTTGAATACGGGGTAATTCTAGGAATTTTTTCGTATCAGACAGTAGACGATCGCCCCAGAGATTTTCTTTGAGGAAATTCAAATTAGCATAGCGCGAATCGATACGGAGTGCAGCTTCTCCCAAGGTTAGTCCTTGTTGGCGCTCGCCTTTAGTATACAGTGCCACGGCTAAGGCCAATAAAGGTTCTGCGGCTTGTTTGTCAAGGGTTACAGCAGATTGCCATCGCTTAATCGCTTCGGGGATATTACCCTGTTCGTAGTTGATTAAGCCAATGTTGTTGAGCGCCGGCCAGAATTTTTTATCTTGGGAGACGGCTTTATCGTACTGGGCGATCGCATCTGGCAATTTACCCATCAGATAGTAAGCATTACCCAAATCAAATAACCCCTCTGGATCGTTGGGTTTTAACTTCAAACCATCTTGATAATTGACAACAGCAGCCTGGTAATTTTTCTGCTGAAAATTCGCTGAACCTAAAGCAAAGAGAATATCACCATTTTTGGGGTTGAGAGATTGCGCTTTTTTCAGACTAGCGATCGCCCCGTCAAACTCTTTCGTTTGCAGTTGCAATCCACCTAACAGCAACCACACTTTATCATTCCCCGGAGCCAGTTGACTAGCCAGCCGCGCTCGTGGCAAAGCTAAGTCAACCTGTTGAAACTGAGCTAGTTGAGCCGCCTCTTGTGCCAAGCTCAACCCCTGCTTTTCTAATTTTGTCGCATCTAGTTGCAGTGTATGGGGTATTAATGCCTGCGCGTTAGCGGCTTTTGGCATACTCCATAAACTACAGACCATTAAAAGAGAAATCAAACGAACATGTTTAGGCACACTACCGCCTTTAAGCCACTAATCAAAGAATCTTTCAGCTAGCTTAAACGATCTGCGCTCTTGACGGTAGCAAAATCTTACCAATCTTGGGGAAAGGGATGCGGGGAGTAGGGAATAGGGTGGAGGTTACAGGGTACAGATTATTCCCTGTCACCTGTCACCTATCACCTCTACCCTAATCCCAATGTCGAATGCATAATGCTCATTAAAAAAATTGGTGACTTTGGTCATACATCAGTCTGGAATTACTAATGACTTTGGTCATACATCAGTTTGGATGTTTTGACCGATAATTATTATGTATGAATTTATACGATGAGGTAAATATTAAACACTTTGATATCAAAAAAAAGCAACTGTCTAAGATTGCTTAATTCATATCTCAGCAGAATAGAACTTTACTTGTAAATAAGGAGTCAATTTCATGTTGAAACCAAACCGGATATCGATAGTATTAGCTGCTGCTGCCCTGATAATTGTTCCTACTCTCTTGACTGCGCCTGCAAATGCTGAGACAAAAGCCTACGTTGGTGGCGATCGCGATCGAGATTGGAACCGCGACGGCAGATCCAATTCTAGAGAAGTCAGAAACTCTAGAGACAGGGATAATAATTGGAACCGTGACGGCAGACCCAATTCTAGAGAAGTCAGAAACTCTAGAGACAGGGATAATAATTGGAACCGCGATGGCAGACCCTATCCTGTAGAAGTCAGAAACCCTAGAGATCGGGATAATTGGAACCGTGACAACCAATTTAATGGCAGAGTAGTCAGACTTGGTAATGGTGATATCAGATATCCCAATGGGCAAATTATTCCTTCTAGATCCATAGTCAGACTGCGCGATCGAGATTATTACAGACTTCCTAACGGGGATATTCTGCTTCCCAATCAGGAAATTGTTCCTGCTGGGAGATTAGTGAGAGTGCGTGATGATTACTTCAGACTTCCTAGTGGATTGGTACTGCAAATAAACCTTTAAAACCCTAAAAGCTCAAAATCATTGTCAGTATTAGGCTACCAGGCTATAGTTTTAGCCGTGAATAAGTAGCTCGGTAGCCGTTCCTTATAGACAAAATGGATATGAAAATTGATACACCAAATACCGTAGATTCATCATCAGTTTTAGTTCCAGAGGTAAAGAAAAAAAAGGGCAGACGTAATTGGCTCTCTTGGCTAATTGCTCTTTGCCTTTTGGGTGGAATTGGCTATGCCGTTTATTACCAAGTAACGGTTGTTTCCCGTCAAGAAGCCAGCCGCCGGGTGCTGACAAGACCTGTACAAAGGCAGACCTTAACAATTACAGTTTCAGCCAACGGAACGGTGAAGCCTGAGCGGTCAATCAACCTCAGCCCGAAAAATTCCGGTATCTTGAAAAGGCTGCTGGCGAAAGAAGGAGATATCGTCAAACAAGGACAGATTGTCGCTTACATGGATGATTCCAACCTCCGGGGGCAACTTACCTCTGCTCAAGGACAATTGGCACAAGCCGAGGCGAATTTGCAAAAAGCGATCGCAGGTAATCGTCCTCAAGATATTGCCCAATCGCAAGGAGCATTAGACGAAGCCGAAGCGAATCTGCAAAAGGTACAAGCAGGGAATCGCTCTCAAGATATTGGCCAAGCACAGGCACGCTTGCAAAGCGCTCAAGCTGCCCTCCGCCAAGCAGAAGATGATTTTGTTCGCAATCAGCAACTTTACAATGCAGGCGGTATTTCCCTTCAGACTCTAAACCAAAACCGCTCCAATCGTGACAGCGCCCAAGCTAATGTAAATGAAGCACAGCAAGCACTGGGGCTGCAAAAAGCTGGGTCGCGTCCAGAAGATGTTGAGCAAGCACGAGCTGTAGTGAAGCAAAGACAGCAAGCTTTGGCACTTTTGAAAGCTGGAACGCGCCAAGAAGATATTAATGCAGCCCGTGCCCAGGTAACATCGGCTCGTGGTTCGCTGCAAAACATCCAAGCCGAAATCAATGACACGATCATTCGCGCCCCCTTTGATGGTGTGGTGACAAAGAAGTTTGCCGATCCAGGTGCTTTCGTGACACCTACAACTGCCAGTAGTGAAGTAGCTTCTTCTTCTTCTTCTTCAATCTTGTCTCTAGCTTCTACAAATGAAGTTGTCGCCAATTTAGCGGAAACAAATATTTCCAAAATCAGCCTTGGTCAAAAAGTCTCGATTAAAGCAGATGCCTACCCAGGAAAAACCTTTGAAGGTAAAGTCAGCCAAATTGCTGCCCAAGCAATAGTCGAGCAAAACGTCACCAGTTTTGAAGTGAGAGTATCACTTTCAGACCCTCAAAGACTACTGCGGTCTGGGATGAATGCGGAAGTAGATTTTCAAGTCGGTCAAGTTCAAAATGTTTTAGTAGTGCCAACAGCCTCAGTGGTACGCCAAGAAAATGCCACAGGCGTATTTGTGCCAGGAAAAAATAACAGACCTGTGTTCACTCGCATCGAGACTGGCGTCACCGCGAATAACTTTACCGAAGTTAAGTCTGGATTGACCGGAGACGAAAGGGTGCTGCTCAGTTTCCCACCAGGATCGCGTCCGCAATCAACACCAAGAGGAGGAGTTTTCCCTGGTCTAGGTGGAGGTGGAGGAGCCGGAGGTGGAGGCGGAAGAGGAGCAGGTGGCGGCGGAGGTCGTTCCGGCGGCGGTTCAGGTGGTGGTGGTCGTTCTCAAGGCGGTGGTTCCCCTTAAAGTTAGTTTTAAATAGAACATTATGTTTAAGAGATTTAAGGGCTTTTACAAAGTTAAAAATACCCGCACAGTACCATTGCTGGAAATATTGACAATGGCGGCAGAGACTCTGTGGAGTAACAAATTACGCACAGGTCTAACTATGTTGGGCGTGATTATTGGGATTTCTTCAGTGATTGCCATTACTTCTGTCGGTCAAGGGGTGCAAAAGGGGGTTGAGCAACAGATACAAGCATTGGGTACAGATGTGATCCAAATCTTGGCGGGTGCGGCAAGAAGCGGGAATGTCCGTCAAGGAGTAGGTTCTAGCAGTACCTTGACCTGGGAAGATGCGAAAGCGATCGCTACACAAGCGCCATCAGCACAGATGGTTTCTGCTTATCTCCAACGGACTGCTCAAGTTGTCTATGCAGGACAGAACACCTCAACAACCATTTATGGCACTGATTTGAACTACCCAGAAGTCAGAAATACTCACCCCCAACAAGGGAGATATTTTACTCAGCAAGAACTAGATACTGCCGCACAGTTTGCCATTCTTGGCCCTACAGTTCAAAAAACACTCTTTGCACAGGGTGAAAATCCGATCGGCGAGAAAATTCGGATTCAAGGAGAGGCTTACGAAGTGATTGGGGTGATGGAACCTAAAGGCGCTCAGGGGCCGATGGATCGAGATGACCAGATTTTTATTCCTCTAACTAGTATGTCGAAAAGACTGGTTGGGAACAATGCTCTGGTAGGTGTTTCTGTAAATGGAATTTTAGTCAAAGGCGCTAATCAGGAAGAGTTAGAAGCCGCTCAGTTTCAAGTTACCAATCTTTTACGGCTGCGTCATAACATTTATCCGCCACAAGCTGATGATTTTCGGCTGACTAATCAAGCTGATATTGTTAGTACCTTTACTAGTATTGTGGGTTTATTTACAGTCATGGTGGTAGCGATCGCTGGAATTTCTTTAGTGGTTGGTGGCATTGGTATTGCTAACATTATGCTAGTTTCTGTGGTCGAGCGGACGCGGGAAATTGGGATTCGCAAAGCCGTAGGAGCAACTAATTCAGCCATTCTCAATCAATTTTTAGCCGAAGCGATCGTGATTTCCATTGTCGGCGGAGGTATTGGTATGGCGACTGGCGTTTTATTAGCCTTTGTGGCTGCAAACGTCTTCAAATTCCCGTTTGTAATTTCTTTCTTGTCGATCGTTGCTGGCTTTGCACTCTCGTTAACTGTTGGCTTAATCGCTGGGGTAATTCCAGCACGGAACGCCGCAAAATTAGATCCAATCACCGCTTTACGTAGTGACTAAATAATTAAAACTTGAAAATTTCAAAATTAAAAGCTTCTCTTAAAACAGGTGAATATATGCAACTTGAACTAGACCATATCTTTGTCTGTGTTGAACCAGAAGCACCACCAGCAGATTTGCTAACTGCTTTTGGACTCACAGATCGCAACCAATAGTGACAATTTATCAGAACCATTGATTTTCATTTCACCCACAACTCAAAAACCCACAAATTATCCGTTAGAACGGCGACCTTTTTTAGTTCATAAAGTTGGATTCAAAGAAATTACAGCATTAAAAATTACCTTACCCGGTGTGCAAAACTTTTCTGATGAAGTTAGAACGCTAATTGAGCTTGGATTGGTGCAATTTTCATATGGCAGTTTTTACCAACTAGAAATAGAGTTTGATAACGCCAAAAAAGTTAATTCACAAGAATTTGATTCGCAACTACCAATTTTAATTAGATGGTGATTATGGGATTGAATTACAGTAACTAAATTATATTTACTGTAACATTGTAGATGATTTGCAAATATCTGGTGACAAAATTTAAATTATTCGCAGGTTATACAGTCAATCTAGCTTTTTGAAAATTCATAAACAACAACTAATAAGTTATTAATTTGAAATCAATATGCCAACAATGATTTGGATGGAATCTATTACTAAAACCTATCACTTGGGAGAAGTTAGTGTTCCAATACTCAAGGGAATTCAACTATCTATTGAAGAAGGAGAATATGTCTCAATTATGGGTGCGTCAGGTTCGGGTAAATCTACACTCATGAATATTTTGGGATGTCTGGATCGTCCGACAACTGGAGACTATATTTTTGAAGGCAGAAACCTGACGACTTTTGATGATGATGAATTAGCCTATATTCGTAACCAAAGGATCGGTTTTGTCTTCCAACAATTTAACCTATTGGCGCGGGCGACAGCGTTGGAAAATGTTATGTTGCCAATGGTTTACGCTAACTTACCCAAGCCAAAACGCCGGGAAAGGGCATTAGAAGCTTTAGAAAAGGTAGGATTAGGGGGACGCATCGCTAACCGCCCCAGTCAACTCTCTGGGGGACAACAACAACGAGTAGCGATCGCTCGTGCTTTGGTCAATCGACCTGCATTAGTTTTGGCAGATGAGCCAACAGGAGCTTTAGATACTGAAACTTCCCATGAGGTGATGAATTTACTGACTGAACTTAATAACCAAGGGATCACCATTGTGATTGTCACTCATGAACCTGATATTGCTGCTCAAACCCAAAGGATTATCCGAGTTCAGGATGGTTTGATTGTCGGCTAATTTGTTAAGATCAACCCTTTGAGGGGGAATTTAAGATTTAAATCTCTGTAGGTCAATCAGAATGAAAACTTTTGATTATATCCTCAAAAGAACCTAATTAGTTACTATATCTAGATTATGAATTTCAGCTTATTATTCGTGCATTTTACCTGGGTTACTGTCGCATTCGCGATTCTTCTTCCAAATGCAGCAAGTGCAGCAACTCCGCCAAAAGCACAGAATTCTTCAAGCTCTGTACAAGTTCCCGATCGCCTCAACCCCAATCCCAATCCTCTGCAATTTCCGACGAAACCGGAGGAAGTAAGGATTCAGGGAACTGTGCCAATCAGTTTGGCACAAGCTTTAGAACTCGCAAAACGCAACAATCGAGACTTACAGGTAGCTATATTACAGCTAGAAAGCAGTCGCTCGGCGCTACGCGAGTCTCAAGCTGCCTTATTTCCTACTCTTGGTATTAACAGTAGTGTGACTAATAGTGGTAATGGTTTTAATAACAATTCATCTCAAGCCAGCACCTCTTTTAATGGTTCAGCACAACTGAATTATAATCTCTATACTTCTGGGAACACACTAGCGACTATCCGAGCCGCAGAGGAACAGCTACGGATAGATGAATTAAATGTTGAAAGTCAGTCTTTGACAATTAGGTTAAATGCCACCACTCAATACTACGATTTGCAACAAGCAGATGAGCAAGTCAGAATTAATCGGTCTGCTGTGCAAAATGCCCAGGCTAGTTTGCAGGATACTCAAGCTAGAGAACAGGCTGGAGTGGGGACGCGGTTCGATGTGCTGCAAGCTCAGGTGAATTTAGCAAACGCCCAACAACAACTTACTAATGCGATCTCACAACAGCAAATTGCCCGTCGTCAGCTTGCCACGTTGTTAAGTTTATCGCAGTCAGCTGAGATCAGTGCCTCAGATCCCGTACAGTTAGCGGGTCTTTGGCAGCAGACGGTAGAACAAAGTATTGTCCAAGCGTTTCAAAATCGTCCAGAGTTGCAACAGTATTTGGCACAACGTAATATTTCTGAGCAACAGCGACGACAGGCACTTTCACAGCTTGGGCCGCAAGTTAGTTTGGTAGGAAACTACAATCTGCTAGATCGGTATAACGATGGCGCGAGCATTACTGATGGCTATTCAGTGGGACTTCAAGGAAATCTAACGGTGTTTGATGGGGGAGCAGCAAGAGCAAGGGCGGCTCAGTCGAAAGCTAATATTGCGATCGCAGAGACTCAATTTGCTAACCAGCGCGACCTAATTCGCTTTGATGTCGAACAGTACTATGCTCAATTGCAATCCAATTTAAATAATGTGCAGACTTCTAGTGTGGCCTTAAATCAAGCCAGGGAAGCTCTGAATTTAGCAAGATTGAGGTTTCAAGCTGGTGTGGGCACTCAAACAGAGGTAATTGATGCTGAAAATGACCTAACAAGAGCAGAAGGTAATCGCGTCGCAGCTATTTTAGATTACAATCGCGCTCTAGCTAATTTACAAAGATCGGTAACATCTAGAGCTTCGCGCTAAGACCAAATCATTAGATATCTGTTGAAATTAAATATGCGTTATCCAGAACCCTTGTAGAGACATAGCACTGCTACTGTCTCTACATTCTTTTTTACTGCAATGTCTATTAAATTAATGTATAGTTGATTGCTCAAAGCTTTGAAGCAACTGGGTTTATACTCACTACTCAGCACTCAACACTTTTTTTAGTGGTGGGGGTTGAGTTTTTTTGAGAACTCTCATCACTCATCACTCATCACTCATCACTCATTACTCATTACTCAGCACTCTTAAGGTACAGTAATTACCGCTACTGGACAATGAGCTTTACTCAGTATTACATCGACTCTATGACCGAAGAAAACGCGACCCGTAACCATGCGGATATTACTCCCTAAAATAATTAGGTCAACTTCCTGGGTTTTGGCAAACTTGAGGATTTCTTTTTCTGGGCTAGTTCCTTGAAGAATATAGGTTTTGACATCAGCACCCAGATTGCGGGAAATTGCTGCTTGCTGTTCGAGCATATCGTGAGCAATTTCCTTCACTGGAGCTAGCGATCGCTGTTCGTAAAGAATATACTCAACCTGTGGCAAATTAATCACGTTAACGATCATCACTAATGCCCCGGTTTGAGCTGCGATCGTACTTGCCATCTCTACAGCATTTTTACTATATTCTGTCCCCACCGTTGGCACCAGAATCTTTTTCAGCTGTTGTTGAGGTATTTTACATATCTCGCCTTTCGGTTGCGGTAGATGGGACTTCACCACCATTGTTGCACAAGGTGCTTCTTGGACAACCCGATCGACAAGCAAATTAAACAATGCTTTCTGGGGGCGGATCTGTTCCGAAGCTCCCAGTACAATCAAGTCATAGTTTTTGTTCGCTTCATTCAAAATTACCTCCGCTTTATTACGCCCCGACTCCGTTTTTGTTTGCAAGGTGGTATCAGCAGGTAGTTGCATTTCCTCAGTGACAGCAGCTAGAGCTTGCTCGGCAGCAGTATCTTTAACCTGGGTTGCCTCCATCCGGCGGGCTTTGCTTTGAGGTTGCTTATCACTCAGGGCATATAGAGATGTAACTTCTATCGAGTTTTGGTGAGCCATGTAACCGACTAGTTGCGCCGCCAGTTGGATGTTGGGGCCACCACTAGTAGGTATTAAGATACGGTGAATCTGCTTGATAAAGCTGCGGCTATCCTGTTCTTCTTGTTCCAAACGTCGAGCTTCCTCTTCACCCATAACCACTTTTGATAAAGTCCAGCGCAGCAGGGGTGGAGCCATTAGGGAAGTGACGATCGCTACCATGACAATAATCGAGTACATCTGGGGATTCAGCACTCCCAAAGATAAACCAATAGTGGCAACAACAATTTCCATCGCCCCGCGAGCATTCATCCCGGAACCCATTGCCAAACCTTCCCAATGACTCAAGCCGCCGACACGAGAACCAAGGTAAGCACCTGTAAATTTGCCCACACAAGCGACAGCGAGAACAATCAAGCCAAATATCAACGTCTGAGGGACTAACAGAGCGAGTAAATTAACTTTCAAGCCTGCTGAAGCAAAGAAAATTGGCGCTAGGAAGGCTGCTGTAAAGACTTCTAACATGTGCCCAGCTTCATTGCTAAAGCGACGGGATTGACCTGCTAGAATCCCCATTACGAAAGCACCTAATGCTGCTTCTAGACCTAATGCGTGGGTAAGTGCTGCTGCCGAGAGCGCAAGAATCAGCACAACCGACATACTTGCGGCAATTCCACCAACATAGTCATCAACCCAGCGCAAAATCTGGTCTACAATGGTACGCCCAATTGTAAAGGCGATCGCTAAAAATAATATAGCCGCGCTCACAGAATGGAAAATTGTCCCCAGGTCAAATTTGCCGCTACTAGCTAAACCCGAAACCACAGAAAGTAAAATCCAGCCGATGGTGTCGTCAGTCATCCCAGCAGCTAAGGTGACTTGACCAATGTCACGGCGAATCAGGTTTAAGTCCATCAACACTTTAGCAATTACTGGTACTGCTGAAATACTCATTGCTGTGGCGATAAACAGACTGAACACTAGTCGCTTTTCTGGGTCGGCTAAAAAACTATCTGGCAATAACCAGCCCAGGCCAAATCCGGTGATAAAGGGGACAATAATTCCGCCCAGTGAAATCAACAGAGCCGTTTTACCCTTACGCAGAATCAGCTTGAGATCCGTCTCTAACCCAGTCACAATCAGCAAAAATAACACGCCTAACCAAGAAATCACCGAAAGTAAATTAGACTGTTCTTGACTTTTGGGAAAGATGTGCGCCTGTAAATCTGGAAGGAGCAAACCAAATAGAGAAGGGCCAAGCAGCACACCCGCCAGTAATTCTCCAACAACAGGTGGTAGGTTAATCCGGCGCATCAACTCACCTAATCCCCGCGCGACGAGAAGCAATAGTGACAGTTGCACTAGCACCAACAGCAGCTCGTGATGACCGAGAGGTTTAATTAAACCGTCACCTGTTGCTTTCTGGGCAGCGAGTACAGGCACTAATATTAGGGACAGGTTTTGCATATAAGCGTCCAAAGGTTGGATTACAAATTTTTCAAGGGGCTGTTCAAGTAAATCCTGAAAATGTTTACTTGCACATCGGTCTAGGAGATTAAACTGTCATTGTCATTATTAATCGCAAGATTATCAGCTGCGATCGCCCTAAGCTATCAGGTAAGAAACAAAGCTTTGCTCATTCACTTATTTTCGAGCGCGAACAAACAACTTTGTAGTATCTTCCCAAATACCTCGATCGGTTGCTAGTTTCTCAATTTCAGCTTTGTACTCAACTTGCAATTGATTTAATTGTTCTGGTGATAATTTGGAGAACAGAGGATTACCTTTAAAATTTATATTAATTACTGTCATCGATAATCTGTTATCACTAAGAGTGCGATAACGTCCTGATGGCTCAATCTTAATTTCGATATCTCTAAAACCTACCCGATCGAGTAAATTCCGACATTTTTCTGGAGTCCCAATTGGTTCAAGGATATGTGGTAGCGATACACCCAAAACTATAGTGCAGATCCTCTGCTGAAGAGAGGCCATAAAAGCAGTTTCGGGAGGACAAGTAAATGCTACAAATCCTCCGGGTTTCAAGAAACGATACCACTTTTGCAAAATAGCAAGTATATCAGGAAAAAGTACAATTGCCTCACAGCAAAAGACAACATCAAAACTACTCTCACTAAAGTTGAAATATTCTACATCCGCCTCAATTAACTCGATATTTTGTAATTTTGCTGCGGCAATTTTTTGTCTTGCTTGATGCAACATTCCAGGGGTCATGTCAATCCCAATCACGGAGCCATCTGAACCAACTTTTTCAGCTGCGGGTATCGCAACTAAACCTGTTCCAGTCGCCACATCAAGGATTTTCTGCCCCGAATGTAGGGGAACAAATTCAAGTAGAAGCTTGGCTTCTAAAGGATGGCGAGTATCTTTTTCATGGTCATAAGTCGTTCTACTACCATAAAATTCTTTTAGTTGCTGCTTATAACTATCCAGATCGGTCATAACCAAATGTCAAAATTTATCCACTTTATAGTACCTCTTGTTGCGATCTTGAGTTGTTCGCTGCTGAACCCAGCCCTGACAGCACAAGCCGCGTCTTCATCCACCACTGTTTACGAACAACGGATAATCCACAGTCCAGATGGTATTGGTAAATATTACATGGGGCGCGAAATTGCCCAAGTTATGGGATACACTGGCGCTGGCTGGCTAGAACGTCCCAGTCGAGAGAGAGAGGAACAGCCAAGTAAGGTAGTCAGTGTCCTCAATCTCAAACCTAATGATGTGGTGGCGGATATTGGCGCTGGTACAGGTTACTTAAGCTTTCGCATCGCGCCGTTATTAACAGCAGGTAAGGTGTTGGCTGTAGATGTTCAACCAGAAATGTTGGAAATTATTGAGTTATTCAAAAAAGAGAAAAATATCACTAATGTTGAGCCTGTTTTAGCCACTTTTACTGACCCCAACTTACCATCTGAAAGTATCGATTTAGCCTTAATGGTGGATGCTTATCATGAACTTGAGTATCCCCAAGAGGTGATGCAAGGAATTGTGAAAGCACTTAAACCAGGTGGGAAGGTGGTGCTGGTTGAGTATCGGGGTGAAAATCCTTTTATCACGATTAAACGTCTGCACAAGATGACTCAAAAGCAAGTCCGCAAAGAAATGCAAGCTGTTGGTTTGGTTTGGCGGGAAACTAAAAACTCGTTACCTCAACAGCATTTAATGGTGTTTGAGAAACCCAACACTAATTCGTAATTCGTAATTCATAATTCGTAATTAAGGTGTCAAGCCATAATAATAAAGTAAGACTCCTTGCCAGAGCAGAAAATCATGGTCAACCTATCATTCAAGCAGCGAATTCCTCATTTAGAAAATGGCGATCGCCTGACTCGCTACGAATTTGAGCGACGCTATCAAGCAATGCCCCGTCATCAAAAGGCAGAATTAATTGAAGGGGTTGTATATTTGGCATCCCCATTACGCTTTGAAAGTCATGCTGAACCACATGGTCATCTAATCGGCTGGTTGTGGACTTACCAAATTGCCACTCCTGGTGTGAGATTGGGAATTGAGCCAACAGTCCGCTTAGATCGAGACGATGACTATTTTGGCATCAGTCTATTTTTTGGGGAATGAGACTGGCGCTTTTGGTTGCACTATCCCAAACAATCCAGTTAAGAGAATTATCTAAATCATCGGGGCTGTTTGAAACTTTAAAATATAGCTTTTCTTCACGTTTTCTTTCAATGGCAAAGTCGGCATTTTGAGCATAAGCGACTATAAAACCTTTGTCTCGTAAACAATACATCGCCCAGGCTTTCAATGATTGCTTGTATGGTTCGTGTGGAATTGGTGGTTTTGCGATCGTGTCTTCAATTACTTTAAATATTTCCGTGATTTTAGCGGCCATAGTAAATTAAGTAGAGTTAGTTTGTTAAGAGCTAGGGCAGTAGTCAGGAGTGGAGCCAGAGACGCTGCTGAATTCTGACTTCTGAATTCTTCTTCAACTCCAAATTTTTGTCAGATTTAGTACAAAACCAGGTAAAACACTTTCTCCAGAAAGAGTTTGAGGTGATTTTAAAACTTCCACATTTTGTCCAGGACGATAAATTTCTACTTCCTGTTTTTTTCGATTTATTAGCCAACCTAAACGACACCCATTTGACATATACTCATACATTTTTTCTTGAACTTTTTTCAAAGTGTCAGATGGCGACATTATTTCAATTACAAAATCAGGACATAAAGGAATAAATTTTTCTCTTTGTTCTTTTGTCAAACTGTCCCAACGATATTTTTCAACCCAAGAAACATCAGGAGAACGATCGGCACCATTTGGTAAAGTAAATCCAGTGGAAGAATCAAAAACCTCGCCTAGTTGATTTTGTTCATTCCATGATGCTAATTGCAGAATTAAATTAACGTTACTTCTTCCAGTTTCTCCTCCCGTTGGTGGCATTATGATTAATTCTCCTTGGGCATTGCGTTCTAGTTGTAAATCGGGGTTTTCTTTACACAACTGATAAAACTGCTCTCTTGTCAGTTTAAGAATTGAATTAAGATTTAATGTCAGTGCTGTCATAGAAGTATTTCCCTTTTTTACTGACAAATAATTATTTAATGGACATCTGGATCGCAACGAATTTCAATCATAAAGCCATCTGGATCGTAAAAATACACTCCTCTACCAGTAGGACGAGTGACAGGGCCATGTGCGATCGCTATTTTATTTTCTCCGATCGCTGTCACCGCGCGATCGAATAACTGCGGATCGATGTCAAAAGCTAGATGGTAGGCTCTAGTGAAGGTCTTTTCTGGATTGGGATCTGGTGGTGATAATTCTGGTTCTCCAAATAAATCCAAAATTGTACCATCCGGGGTGATAAAGTTGGCTACTTTCCCAGATGCGACAAGTTCCACCAGGGTTGCGGGTACTTCGTCGCCTGTGAGTTCGTGCAAACCCAGGATTGTGCCATAAAAATAGCGCGAAGCTTGCATATCCTTGACGTTGAGGGCAATGTGATGCACTCTACGCAGACTTCCTGGCGCAATAACACTGTTTAGGGATTGGGTGCTAGATAGCATAATCAAATAAATCTCAATACTTAGATAGAAGTTGAACTTTTTTTTAAAGTTTACTATTCCTAATAAAAATCTATCATGGCTTTTGATTATTCTTTAGACTTTAAAAATATTGATTTTCGCCAACATCCTGAACTCTATCGCGTTGGGAAGGGTGAGCAAGGTGTACTTTTGGTTGAACCATACAAATCAGAAGTTCTTCCTTACTGGCGGTTCAAAACTCCTGATATTGCTAGAGAGTCGAGTGAAAAAATTTACGAGATTTTTCTTGATTATTTAGAGAAAGATGATTTTGTCGGTGCAGATATGGCACGGAAGTTTATCCAAATGGGTTATACTCGCTCTCGCCGTTATGCTAATCATAAAAGCGGCAGGAAGTATAAACAAAATTCGGAAGATTCAGGTTCCAAAAAAGAGATTCTTCCCTATGAAGTAGACCCAGTGAAAGCGGAATCGGCAGCAATATTTAAAGCCAAGTGGTTAGAAGCAAAGACAAATAAGAAATATCGAGAGCTTTTAGCCAAACATAAGCAGATGTATGAGCTAGAGTAAAGCACTATTAACTTTCAATTGAGCGGCTTTCGGAAAGTGTATTACGTGAATGAACCTTTTAGCTTCGTGAATGAACCTCTGAGCTTCGTTGATGAACCTTTTAGCTTCGTGAATGAACCTCTGAGCTTCGTTGATGAACCTTTTAG
>NZ_CAWUDN010000055.1:0-52875 GCF_963920915.1 Nostoc sp. PCC 9305 | reverse complement strand
GATTTTGGTTTTATACAAAGATGTGTGTACACCGTAGCCGCTCTTCGGGAGGGGATTAAGGGGAGCCAGCGCGGTCTTGGGGGTTTCCCCCATGAGCGACTGGCGTGTGGGGTGCAATGACTGTGGTTAGCATAACTAATTATGCGGACATGATATAACCCCAGTAACAAGGGTAAATAAGCATCATTAGTGAAGATAAATGATACACTCCACTAGAGGCGAAACTGGTGTCACAAAATTAAACTCACTGCAAAATATCGGTTCAAAGAAAGCATCTGTAACATCCAAATAATTAGTATTTTTTTAAATCAAGTAAATTAGTAGGGCAGTATCCAAGCCTAAAGTTGGTCCTGATAACTGGAATAGTCATTGTCATCAGGGATGCTCTAACTCAGGAGCAAAATTATAGATTTGCTTTTGGATACCCTGATTTTAAATAAATATGAGACTATAGAATCATTAAAGCAGTCAGAAAAACGTGAGTCAGCAAGACAAACTCTTAGACAAAATTCTCTCTGGGACTTCTGATACAGATATCCCTTTCGCCCAACTGTGGCAACTTTTATATACACTAGGCTTTGAAGAACGGATTCGTGGCGATCATCGTATTTTTGTCAAAGCCGATGTTGAGGAAATATTGAACCTACAACATAAAAGAGGAAAAGCCAAAAGCTATCAAATTAAACAAGTTCGGGCAGTGATTCTCAAATATAAGCTAGGAAGTAAAAATGATGTTTCGGTATGAAATTATTCTCTACTGGAGTGAATTAGATCGAGCCTTTATTGCTGAAGTTCCAGAGTTATCAGGCTGTGCTGCTGACGGTGATACTTATCAAGAAGCCCTGCATAATGTAGAATTAGTTGTGCAGGAATGGATAGAAACTGCTAAAGATTTGGGGCGTCCAGTTCCTGAGCCTAGACCGCGTTTGATGTACATTTAATTGATATACAAACCAAGTTAAACTGATTTTTTAGCATCATCAGAAATATTTAATACCATATTTAGATACGGATCGGAAAAATTTTCGCTAAAATACCTAAAAAATTCTACTGGCTACCATTATAGTATCTAAGTTATAGCAATTCTCATTTGAATGGGTACACAGTATTGCCTATTATTCTCAACTTAAGCTCAAACGCTTGTACCACAAATCGAATTACTCCCCTTAATCCCTCCTTATAAAGGCTACGGTATACACACAAGTCTCAAATAGTTGAAAAATCCAAGGTTTTACCCCACCCTAAGCCTCCCCGATATATTGGCTACGGTGTACACACAAGTGTTAGTGCAGTGTATCTATCACGCCTCGGAATAAATTCCGAGTCTCATAGCGAAAGTCATCTAAAAGATGACTAAACAAGAAATTTAGTTCAGTCCACTTGAGTGGACTTTAGCTATCAGCCCGGAACTTTAGTTCTGGGCGTGATATTTTCTCAGTGTGGGACTTTCACTTGAACAGAAATATTGGGTGGGTAGGATTTTTAGAGATGTGTGTACACCGTAGCCAATATATCGGGGAGGGTTAGGGTAGGGTAAAATAATATTTGATACATTAATCATAACTTTTCAAACATCCTCTAAGTGAAGAACTTAGTTAGTAGCAACCTTACAAATCACCATAATATGTGATTTGTATTTATTAGTAGTATAGTGAATAAGTTGTAGTCCAGAACGTTCTAGTTCTTGCAACAGTTTAGGTATTTCATACTTGTGATGTCGCCAAATAGTAATCTCTTCACCTTTAGAGATTTCAATCTTTTTATCTATACCCATCCGACTAAAATTTATAGTGTAATCATGACGTAGTTTCAGATTAGCAACGATACTATCTGTTTTTAAATCGTACTTTCTCACTAGTTCACAATCTTCGGATTGAATCCCAATCTTCTTTTTAACCCATCCATATACTTCTTCTACATGATACTTGCAGCCACCTCTAACTACTCCATCCCATGTTGAGTTAGAGCCAGTTTCGTTAGTAAATACTAAAAGATCATTTTTTCCCATACTATCTCTAAAGTTTTTCAACACATCATCTCTATTTTGATGATTTCCAATGGTAACTCCTAAGTGTAAAAATATTTTTGCTGTGTCGTCAATTTCAAGACTAGCTTGATTTTGGAATAAAATTTGGGGTACATAACTACTTTCTATGTCAATTGTGGAACTGATAAACTCGACGAGTGGAAACCATTTTATAAAATTGCTTTTGGATACATTAAGCAACTCTTCACTAATGTCTAAAGCAATATATTTATTAACCTTTCCTAATTTGTTTAGTCTGCAAATAAACTTTTTAACTGGATAGGAATTACCTGCGCCAACGTCTATAATATTTACTCTTTCACCAGTTTTTATATTACCATTTAGGTATTGAAAGTTATCTTTTAAAAGGTCGATTTCTACATTTGCTCTTCCATACCATCTAGGAATAGCATATTTCAGATAAAAATCGTTCCAAATTTTTGCACCTCTTCCTTTATAAGAATACTTTAGAGGAATTTCTCGTCTGACTTCTAATGCATGAATTATCCCTAAAACTTCTTCTTCAGAAAAAAGAGAGTAGAACTCAGAACTTGGCTTTGCTGTGCGACTGATAGCAGATGAAATATCTAAGGGAAGTTGGGAATTGCTATGAAAATTTTGAGCCATTATTCTTGTTCTTTGGTTTTCTTCGGTCTTGAAATTGATTAGCCGCAATGCTTGCTAGAAATGTATTCTCCCATGCCACTGTCCCAAAACCTGGAATCTTCATCACAAAGAACAGGCCTGTTTTCTATATCACATTCCCCACTCTCAAAGAATAAATTGGTTTTTTACAATCAAAATACGAGATAATTTTCCAATGATACAGGGATGAATTGCAGTGGTTCAGCAACCAGAACTCCAGGAAACTTCGTCGATAAAGGCAACCCAGCGTGTGCTTAAGAGTTTAAGTACTTACCGATGGACTTCGCTTGGAGCATTGGTCAGCCTGTTGCTGTTGACGATCGCCAACGCTGTCACTCCACAACTATTTCGGTGGGGAATTGATGAGGGGATCGCGCCAAAAAATCTCCAAATTGTGCTATACAGCGCTGCCTGGATGGTAGTCGCAGCGATCGCTCGCGGGGTATTTAATTTTGGACAAAGCTATCTAGCAGAAGCAGCGTCTCAGGGTGTTGCTTATGACCTGCGAAACAAAATTTTCAGCAAGATTCAAAATCTCAGTTTCAGCTTTCATGACCAGGCGCAGACTTCCCAACTACTAACCCGTGTCACCAGCGACATTGAGCAGATTCGTACCTTTGTTGGCACTAGCTTAATTCAAGTCGTTGGTTCACTTGTGACATTGGTGAGTATTTCGGTAGTTTTGCTGGTGATGAACTGGCAACTAGCATTGATTACGCTAACGGCAGTGCCCATAGCTGCATGGTTGATGGCACAATTCGTTACTCGGAATGACAAAATTTTTCGGCAAGTACAAGAGCAACTAAGCGATCTCAATGCTGTATTGCAAGAGAATTTGCTAGGAATACGGGTGGTGAAAGCGTTTGTGCGGGAGTCAACCGAAAGGTCGCGTTACACGACTCTAAATGATGGTCTAGTCAGAGCAAACATGAAGACCATTAGCGCCATCCGCAATACCTTCCCATTCATTTTTTTGGTGAGTAATTTGGTAACACTGGCAGTTTTCGCCTATGGGGGAGCGCAGGTGATTGGGCGCAGATTTTCCATTGGCGAACTGGTGGCGTTTAACTCCTATCTAGCGTTGATACTCCAACCGATTTTGTTAATTGGATTTGCTGCACCTGCGATCGCTCAAGCAGCAGCTTCCGCCGAACGTGTCTATGAAGTTGTGGATGCAGAGGTGGAAATTCACGATTGCCCTGGTGCTGTCCCCTTTGACACCTGCGGTGGTAGAATTACCTTTGAAAATGTTTGCTTTCGCTATCCTGGAGCGACAACCGAAACTCTGAAAGAAGTATCCTTTGAAACCAAGCCTAACGAGCTAATCGCCGTTTTAGGAATGACTGGTTCGGGAAAAAGCACAATCATGAACCTGATTCCCCGCTTTTACGATGTTACCAAGGGAGCAGTTCGCATTGACGGACGAGATATAAAAAGTTTCACACTCAAAAGCCTCAGATCGCATATTGGTATTGTCTTTCAGGAAACCACCCTCTTCTCAGGCACAATCCGCGAAAATATTGCCTACGCCAAACCTGATGCCACCTTAGAGCAGGTAATTGAAGTTGCAAAAACCGCCCAAATGCATGATTTTATTAGCGGTCTACCCGATGCCTACGAGACGATTGTGGGTGAACGAGGCGTGGGCTTATCTGGTGGACAAAAGCAGCGAATTGCGATCGCTCGTACCTTGTTAACTGATTACAGCATTCTGATTTTGGATGATAGTACCTCGGCTGTAGATGCCAAAACTGCTGCCCAAATTCAAGCCGAACTAGATGGCTTAATGCGCCAAAAAGCTTGTACAACCTTTGTAGTAGCTCAACGTATTAGCACCGTTAAAAATGCCGATCGCATTTTTCTCATGGATAAAGGACGATTGGTAGCACAAGGCACTCACGAGGAATTGATGCAAACCAGCCCACTCTACGGTGTGATTTTGGAATCTCAGGTAAAGCCGAAGGAGAAAAAATGAGAGGCACTATTCCCGTTGTTGCATCCGAGGAAAACGCAAGTCAGAAACTTTCCACCCTGCGGCGCTTTTTACAATATGTGCTACTTTATCGCAAAGAAATTCCCATCGCCCTGACATTAGTATTAATTGGTGCCATAACTCAGGCAGTTGGGCCATTCTTTCTCGGTTGGTCGATCGATCATCTGATTGCACAAGGGGATTTACAAGGACTGCTGGTATTGTTAGGGCTACTAGGGTTGAACTATGGACTTGGTGTCTTAGCAATCCGGGGTCAAATTATTCGAGTCGGCTGGATTATGCAGCGATTGTTGGCTCAACTGAGGCAAGATATTTTCATTAAAATCCAAAGTCTGCCACTCAGCTTTTTCGATCGCAGCGAAGCAGGCGATTTAATGAGTCGATTGCTGAATGATGTCAACACCGTAAATCAAGCATTTGGACTGACGATCGCTCAAATGCTGGGCAACACTTTCAGTTTGGTGGGCATCGTAATTGCCATGCTCTCAATCAACCTGCAACTTGGTTTGTTGAGCAATCTAGTTGTGCCACTGATGATTTTTACCACAAGCTTGTTTGCACGTTGGGCAAGAGCCAGATTTCGCGTCACCCGACAAACCATTGGGGAACTTTCCGCCAAGTTAGAAGAAGATATTGGCAGCGTGCGAGAAGCACAAGCATTCAATCGCGTACAGATGAATATCGCAGAATTCGACGTTCTTAACGCCGCCAATAGAGATGCGAACGTTGAAGCTGTGGCAATTACTTCAGCTTTTTTACCCTCCATCGATTTTCTCAACACATTAGCAACGGCTGGCGTACTAGCTTATGGCGGTTATCTAGCGGTAACAGGGGCTGCAACAGTGGGTGTGGTGACATCCTTTTTACTTTATGTCCAGCAGTTCTTCCGCCCGATCCAAATTCTCAGCCAGTTTTATACCCAAGCTCAATCTGCCTTCGCCGGATTAGAGCGAATATTTTTATTATTAGATGAACCGTCAGAACTCAAAGATGCACCCGATGCCACAGAAATGCCGCCTATTCAGGGTGAGGTGGCATTTGAGAATGTCAAATTTGGCTACAACCCAGATCAACTGGTTCTCAAAGGAGTGAACTTGCACGCCTATCCAGGGCAGATGGTTGCATTAGTCGGGCAAACCGGTTCGGGAAAAAGTACAATTATTAACTTGATTTTGCGCTTCTATGATGTATCAAGCGGTGCAGTGAAAATTGATAATATTGATGTGCGTAGCGTGACTCAAGCAAGTCTGCGCCGTCAAATTGGCATCGTCCTGCAAGATAATATTTTGTTCACCGGTACTGTTGCCGAAAATATAGCTTTTGGCGCTCCTTACACCACTCAAGCTGATATCGAAGCGGCTGCACAACTGGCAAATGTGCATGAGTTCATTACCTCACTACCACAGGGTTATACAACTCAATTAGGCGAACGGGGAGCGCCTCTGAGCCAAGGACAGCGACAACTAATCAGTATTGCTCGTGCGGTATTAATTAATCCCCGAATTCTGATTCTCGATGAAGCCACCAGCAGCATCGATACCCGCACAGAAGCGCTAGTACAAAGTGCGATCGCTCGTTTGCTCCAAGGTCGTACCAGTTTCGTAATTGCCCACCGCCTCAGTACAGTTACGCAGGCAGATCGGGTTTTAGTTATTCAGCAAGGACAAATTGTAGAACAGGGTACTCACGCCGAACTCGTTAATCAGCAAGGTGTTTACGCCAATCTTTATGCTCTCCAACTGGGTGCAGCAGACACAATGGTTCTTCAAAACGAAAAGTAAAATATATTTAAATAGGACTTACGCACAGGTAACGGAAAATCGAACCACAGAGGCACAGAGAACACGGAGGAATAAGAGTTTGAGAGGTATTTTGCGTAAGTCCTGTTAAAGAAGGATACAGAATTCTGAATTCTGAATTCTGAATTAATTAGTGCTGGGTTTGAATCCCCCACTAAATTTAAGATTTAGCGAATTTATTAAACCCACTTATCACTCGCTAATAATATAGAATTCATTCTGAATTCTGACTCCTGACTCCTGACTCCTGAATTATTTTTTTATTTTCCAGTAAAAAATGAAGCTACCTAACCTCGATTCACAAACCATCGATCGCATCATTGAAATGGCATGGGAAGATAGAACATCTTTTGATGCCATTGAGGCTCAGTTTGGGCTACTGGAGAAACAGGTAATCGCCCTAATGAGGCGCGAAATGAAAGAATCTAGTTTCAAGATGTGGCGAGAACGAGTCACCAAACGCAATACAAAGCATTTATCTCAGCGAGAATTTATTGCAGGTCGATTTAAATCGCATAATCAAAAAACGTAAGTAATTGGGTAAGCTTAGGCATAGCCCGTCGTAGACATCGCTCTTTTGTGATATAAACCATCAAGGGCTAAAATGCTGTAGAAAAAATAAGGCTGCGATCGCGCTTCGCGTTGCCACAGGCATCGCTTGCACTCATTGAGTGAAAACTACCAAATTTACAAACACAATGACGAAAGTTACACTCTACATTGCAGCTAGTTTGGATGGCTACATTGCTCGCAGCGATGGCGGAATTGAGTGGCTATCAATCCTTGATGCAGAAGGTGAAGACTACGGTTACACTGCTTTTTACGAATCGATTGATGCGATCGTCTTAGGTAGCAAGACGTATGAAGTAGGGCTGGGTTTTGATCGATGGCCTTACCCAGAAAAAAAATCCTTCGTATTCACCCAACGTCATCTCCAATCCGATCGTGAGGACGTTGTGTTTGTTTCTGACCCAGTAAAACAGGCGTTAGCTAATATAGAGGCTCAAGGTTTAAAAAATATTTGGCTAGTTGGTGGCGGAAAATTAATCAATTCGTTTCTTCAGCACAGCTTGATTGATGAATATATCATTTCAACGATTCCAACTATCTTAGGTGGCGGTATATATCTTTTCCCACCACCTACCCCTGAAGAAAAATTGGAGCTTATTACCTCAAAACAATATCCAAGTGGTTTACTTCAAACGCATTATAGGCGAAAAAGAAATATTTAAAATAATTCGTAATTCTTAATGATGCTATCTACGAATTACGAATTACGAATTACGAATTATCTAAAGAAGCTTCTGAACAGCATTGCTAAAGTCTTCGTAAGGAGAAACTCCCACAATGGTTTCTGCTAAAATACCATCTTTGAAAATTAAAACTGCTGGAATACTGCGAAGACCGTATTTTTTGAAAATGGGCTTATTGCTGTCAACGTCTACCTTAACGACTTTAGCACGACCTTTGTATTCTTCGGCAAGTTGATCCATTAACGGACTGACTAAGCGACAGGGGCCACACCAAGTAGCAGTAAAATCAACAACTACAACTTTCTCTTCACTTCCGTTTAAAACAACATCAAACTCACTTTCTTCAACGTAAGTAACTATGTCAGTATCAGTAGACATTTTTTAATTCCTTAGTGTCAAACTAAAATTTCAGCAAAAAGCTAACTATACAAACTATACTCCCTTCTGAGTGCCAGATTCATTAGTTACCTATCATTCATTGGGAAACTACCGCACTTGATTTTTGCTTACTAGGGTATATTTAATAACTTAATAATCTTTGTACTTAGGGTGCGATCGCATCCTAGCAACCTAGTCTAAAACCCATGCCTTTAAGGCATAGAAGCGTCAATAATCATCCTGTCGCTCAAACAGTTCTAACAACCCAATTGTGCCAACAAAAAAAGTATAAGTAGCATATTTTATTGGTATTTTTTGTCTTGAAGGTGCATAAAAAGCTGCTATAATACTCTCGATAAAATGGCTCATCATCGCAAAACGCTCAATCCAAAAAATTGGATTAAGGCTGCTTGGTACATTAGTATTAGTAATTGCTGCATAAATATTCCATGATTCTAATCCAATCGCACTTGTTATCAGCACTGTAGATATAATTTTTACGAAGGTATAAATCTTTCTCTTGATAAACTTTAAGTCCATACTGTTCACAAAAATAATGTTTATAGCGTTCCCTAATAATACAAGGTACATCATAGTCCCCTCCACGAAACCAGCAAAGAGGTAATTGGGTGTGGGGTTCTTTTAACTCACCAAGAACAGCTATATTTAAAAAATGACAAAAGTGTGGAATAATACATAGGTGAAAAATTTCATTGCACTCCATACATTGATAATAAAAATAAACTTATGATTGCTCAACATTACAACTCAACTCATCTTGACAATAATTTGCTTAAACAAATCAAAATTAAAGAAAATCAGCTAAAAATTGCACAAGAATCCGACATGATCCATGTAGCAGAAGAATTACAGAGTCAATTATTAAAGCTACAGTCTCAATTATCAGAGCCGCAAGATCAAGACGTTGAAATTCAAGCGTTGATGGGTTTACTAGACGATTAAAATTGTAAATTTGTGTTGCAAAGTTTATTAAAAACACCAAACCTCTGTAAACCAAAAGTAGAGCATAGCGATTCTGATGCCTGGGACTTTAGTTTATGTACTATATCTCAATAAATTAAAATTAGAATAAGTAGCAATCTAAGGAGTCATAAAAGGATGATGATTCTTACTTAGATAAGACCTTGGGGTTTTTGCTGGGGATTCGGTTTTTTGATCTGCGGTACTGAATCAATCTTGAGAACAGGTTTAATTAGGCGCTGTTGTCCTTGCCTAAGAATTTGAATTTCTCTTTCAATTGAATATTTTCCTTGCCTAAAAAAGTCTTGAGAATTATATGGAACCAAGTCACGGGATAAATGTTGAGCTTGTCGTGGCGTCAAACTAGGAACAGCTTGTTGAGCATTGGCAGAAGTCTGTATAGCTAGCAAAAAAGCTGTTGAAAGCAGCAAGGGTTTTATTTTTATACATTCGGTGAATATTAGGTTTAACATAATTGATGCATCTGTTGCGTGAATCTTGCTTCAAACCATCTTGTATTGGTCTGACTATAAGCAAAGTACACTTCTTGGGTTACTAATTACCTCCTACAAATGGATGAATTAATTAGCTAAACTCTTATTACAGTGCGCGTCAATCTAGCTACCATCTCAATTAACTAGCCAAGTTGCTCAAGCAACTTGTTAAAACTAGGCAAACTTGCACCACTTAAAATTTTGATGAATTTTGAGAGTAAGAAAATTGTACTATTGAGCATCTAATGGTATTTTCGCCTTTTGAAACACCTGCTCAACAGTAAATTGCAGTCCCTCAAACAAAGAATCTGTGAGTAGTTCTTCTCCCATATAAGTTTGTGGTGCTGCATCTGGATAAAAAACAGTAATGCTTCTGGCTTTACTATCTAATACCCACACCCGCAGCACCTTAGCATCCAAATAGTCTTTGGCTTTAGCCGCCATTTGTCCAAAGGTTTGCCCTGGTGAGAGAGTCGCAGTCTTGGCGGTTTCCGTCGATTGCGATAGCGTAGCGTTAGCGAGTCTTCGAGCGTCACTCTCGAACCCGAAGGGCGAAATAATCTCAATCACCAAATCAGGAGGAACAGGACAAGCTTCATTTTCATCCCAGTTAGCGGGTAAACGCTCATAAGAAATGTGTAAAATATCTGGAATTGGCATCCAATCTCGTCCCCGACGAGTTAATGCAACAGCCCATTCCGGGCAAACTTCTCCTTTTCCCTCACACGATTTTTCAATCAAATTGAGAAGAACGTGGGTAAGTTTCGCGTGAAAAAATTTGGGTGACATTTTAGGAATTGCTTGACCATCAACAAGTTCGTAGGTGATATCTCCCTCGCCTGGTGGAAGATTCAAGAACTCTTGCAAAGTTAATTGATTTTTGGCTTGGAGTATCATGGCTCATTAATTGGTAATTGAAGGACAGAGCAACTAACTTTTATTCTGACTCCTAAATTCTGACTCCTGAATTCTTCTTCAAATTGTTCGCATTCCTCGCAAAACTTGCCGAATAATATCCGATGGCACTTCATCGGTAATTGTTACTACACCAATCTCTGTTGGTAAAACAAACCGTACTTTCCCCGCTTTGACTTTCTTATCTAACTGCAACGCCTCAATAATTGCTTCAATATCTACCCCATCTGGTAACTGAGTAGGTAAACCCGCTTTTTGAATTAAAGCATTTTGACGTTCTGTGTCTTCCTTTTGCCACAGTCCTAAATCCACAGCAATTTGACCGGCTGCTACCATACCAATAGCCACCGCTTCACCATGATTTACTAGACGATAACCAGTCAAACTTTCCACTGTATGACCGATGGTGTGTCCATAGTTGAGAATTGCCCGTAATCCACCTTCTTTCTCATCTTTGCTAACAACATCAGCCTTAGCTTGGCAAGAGCGCGTTAATATATTTGTTATTAAGTCAGGTTTTACATAGCGGAGTTGATCGAGGCGTTTACTTGCTTCCAACTGAGCAAACAATTCGGCATCCCAAATCACACCGTACTTAATAACTTCTGCCATCCCTGCCCGAAACTCGCGCATAGGTAGAGTTTTTAACACATCTGGGTCAATCAAAACCAAACGCGGTTGATGGAATGCCCCAATTAAGTTTTTACCGTGGGGATGATTCACACCAGTTTTGCCACCAATTGCCGAATCTACCATCGCCAACAAAGAGGTAGGCACTTGGACAACATTAATACCGCGCAGCCAAGTTGCGGCTGCAAAGCCAGTCATATCGCCAATTACACCTCCGCCCAAAGCCACCATCGTCGAAGAACGTTCTAGGCGGTTTTCCAAGGCTACATCGTAGAGTTTTTGAATGGAATTGAGGGTTTTGTAGCGTTCACCAGGTGGTAGAGTGCAGCTAGCAACTTCAAACCCAGCAGATTTTAGGGATGTTATTACTCTTTCGCCAAAATGCTTAAAAATCGTCGGATTAGAAACTAGCAATACCTTCTTGCCTAGATTAAGACTGGCCATCTGTTGACCCAGTTGATCTAAACTCGAAGGTGCGTTAGCGTAGCTCGACGTTCGTGTAGCGTCTCGAAGAGAAGTTATCGCAATCTCATAAGACTGCTCTGGTAAATTTACATTAATTACAGAAGTCATTGCCCATCCCCAAACAAGCGCTCGTGGGCTGTATTGTATCGCAATCTAGGAAATAGGAAGTAGGGAATCTGACTCAGGACTCAGCACGGGTTAAACCTTAGCTATCCGCTAACGGGACTGTTTTGCCCTATGCTCAATACCCAACAACTAATGATTCAATAGATTTAGGAAGTATTCTGGAGAGCAATAAATGTTTGCAATTGTATCTTATATCGTCTTCTTGGGTTTATTCTTTGGCTTATCTGTAGGTTTGCTGTTCGGTCTGCGGACTGCCAAGATAATTTAATCGAGAGGTAGATTCAACCCAAGATTATTGTGGGGTGGGCATCTTGCCTGCCCTCAATTTATCAATATCCTATAAAACCCTAACTTTTTCACTAAGCCCACCTCAGCGGACTTGGTAAAAGTGCTGTAGGCTTTAGTCTGTCGGCACTTACTCTCTGATGTTGACAAGAAGTTAATTGTTTTTTCCTAAAGTATTGTTACCGCATCGTGATATGATTCAGCTGACTGAATGTGCAGTCATCATATTTAACTGTACTGGTTTCAAGTCCCGTGAGCTTGTCTGACGAATCAATTGCGCCCACTCCGACAACGCAACAAGATGCTAAAACTGGTTCTGAAGACACAGAATCAGGTAACTCCATGCAAGAGTTCCATCAACTCTTCCAGCGATTGTTGGTAATCACGCTTGTCTTAACGGGGGTTATTTTTATCTCTGTGTGGATTTTTTATTCCTTAAACATTGCCCTAAATTATTTAATTGGGGCGTGTACAGGTGTGGTTTACTTAAAAATGTTGGCTAGAGATGTTGAGCAGCTCGGTAGTGAGAAAACCAGTTTGAGCAAAACTCGTTTTGCTCTATTTATGGGAGTCATGATCGTGGCAACTCAATGGCGTGAGCTACAGATTTTGCCCATATTTTTGGGATTTCTAACTTACAAAGCCACGCTCTTCGTCTATATGGTGCAAATTGCGTTCATTCCTGATTCTTAAAAAGTCAGGCTCACAAAGATAGTAATCCCATCCTCGCTCGTTGGGGAAAATGCTTGAAGAATGCAAATGCTTAGTGTCTTAAACGCCTTTAATTCTTTTCCCCTCGCCGAATTAGAAGTAGGACATCATTTCTACTGGCAATTAGGCAATCTTAAAATTCATGGGCAAGTTTTTCTCACCTCATGGTTTGTGATTAGCATTTTAGTAGTGGCTTCAATAGCTGCTACTCGCAACGCACAAAGAATTCCCAAGGGCATCCAGAATTTGATGGAATATGCCCTAGAATTTATTCGTGATTTGGCCAAAAACCAACTTGGTGAGAAAGAGTACCGTCCTTGGGTGCCATTTATTGGCACATTGTTTTTGTTTATTTTCGTATCGAACTGGTCAGGCGCACTAATTCCCTGGAAGCTCATCAGGCTACCTTCGGGCGAATTGGCAGCTCCCACCAATGACATCAATACGACTGTTGCATTAGCACTGCTAACTTCCTTAGCGTACTTTTACGCGGGTTTTAGCAAGCGGGGTTTAGGCTACTTTAAGAAATATATAGAGCCAACACCCGTTTTGTTGCCGATCGCAATTCTTGAAGATTTCACCAAGCCCCTCTCCCTAAGCTTCCGGCTATTTGGTAATATTTTGGCGGATGAATTGGTAGTCGCGGTGTTGGTGCTGCTAGTTCCTCTATTTGTACCTCTGCCTGTAATGGCCTTGGGTTTATTTACCAGTGCCATTCAAGCCCTGGTTTTCGCCACCCTCGCCGGAGCATACATTCATGAGGCAATGGAGGGACATGGCGGAGAAGAACATGAGGAGCATTAAACTTCTCAGTTGATAGCACAGTTCCAAGAGCATTTTGCTCAAAACATCGCAAAGCGCGATCAAATGAACTCATGTGCAGCGTGAAAACCACGTTTCTAGTCGTTAACGTACTTTTGTTAGTTTTGTAATCAAAGCAAGGAAAATCAACATGGATCCATTAGTTCAGGCTGCTTCAGTTCTCGCTGCTGCTTTAGCGATTGGTTTAGCTGCAATTGGCCCTGGTATTGGTCAAGGTAACGCTGCTGGACAAGCAGTAGAAGGTATTGCTCGTCAACCTGAAGCAGAAGGAAAAATTCGCGGTACTCTGCTATTAACCTTGGCATTCATGGAATCCTTGACTATCTATGGTCTAGTAATTGCCTTGGTATTGCTGTTTGCTAACCCCTTTGCCTAATACCTGAAAATTTTTGTGAGTGTGGAGACGTGAACAATCACGCCTCTACAATCGAAACATTTTGGGTATCTTAATAGTTCTAAAGTTCAGTTGACCCTTGTTGGCTATGGGTCTCTAAAATATGAAAGGTTGGATGATGTTGCTAGCCATGAAAACTGCTACTCCAGCCAAAGAGGAGACAAATGTTTGATTTCGATGCTACCTTGCCCTTCATGGCATTGCAATTCCTGCTATTAGCAGCTTTGTTGAATGCAATTTTCTATAAGCCACTGACCAAGGTACTAGACGATCGCGATAATTATATCCGAACGAATACCCTTGAGGCGCAAGAAAGCTTGGCTAAAGCCGAGCGCTTGGCTACCGAATATGAGCAGCAACTTGCAGACGCTCGCAGACAATCGCAAGCGACTTTAGAAGCAGCTCAACTTGAAGCTAAGAAAATTACTGCCGAGAAAATAGCTGAGGCCCAAAAGGAAGCTCAGTCTCAACGAGAACAAGCTTCTGTTGAAATAGAACAACAAAAGCAAGAAGCTTTTCGCACCTTAGAGCAACAAGTTGATGCTCTAAGCAGGCAGATTCTAGAAAAACTATTGGGGCCAACTCCAGTTAGATAAGCTAACTAGACTGGTTCTGTGAAAGCATACGCGCAACTGGGCCCTAGTCCAGAGCGCTTAATTAAGTGTCAAAAAAAGGCACTTTTTTCCCTTCAGGGGAAAGATACTTAATTTCCTTACGGGGAAAAGATAATTAATTTCCCTGCGGGGGAAAGATAATTAATTTCCCTTCGGGAAAATACAACGTATTAGCAAGCGAGCAGCGCACTTGTAAATGGGTATCATGGGGACATTCTTATTACTTGCCGCAGAAGCGAACGCTGTTCACTCTGAATTGGCAGAAGGCGCAGCAGAAGGTGGTTTCGGTCTAAACCTAGACATTTTTGAAACCAATCTGATTAATCTAGCGATTCTGATTGGCATATTATTCTACTTCGGACGTAAGGTTTTAAGCAATATCCTGAACGAGCGACAATCCAATATTGCCACCGCAATTCAGGAAGCAGAAGGGCGCTTAAAAGAGGCAAAGACTGCCCTTTCCCAAGCGCAAGAGCAGTTGAAGCAATCTCAGGCAGAAGCACAACGCATCCGCCAATCTGCTGAAGAAAACGCCATCAAGGCTAAAGAAGCTTTGTTAGCGAAGGCAGTGCAAGACGTAGAACGCTTGAAACAAACAGCAGCAGCAGATTTAAACACTGAAACTGATCGAGCGATCGCTCAACTGCGGCAAAGAGTTGCTACACTAGCATTGCAAAAAGTCGAATCGCAACTTCAAGGCGGGATTGCTGACGATGCTCAACAAAGTTTAATTGACCGTAGCATCGCACAACTGGGAGGCAATGTATGACAAGTCAAGTAGCGACAGCCGAAGTAGCCCAACCTTACGCACAGGCACTTTTGTCAATAGCTCAATCGAAAAACTTGACAGAAGAGTTCGGGCAAGATGCGCGGACTTTCCTGGGACTGCTCAGGGCAGACAAACAGTTACACAACTTCTTCAGCAACCCGTTTATTCAGGCTGAGAACAAAAAAGCTCTCATCAAACAAATACTCGGTGAAGGTTCTAACCCCTACTTACGCAATTTTTTGCTGGTATTGGTAGACAAACGCCGCATTGCCTTCTTGGAATCGATTTTTGAACAGTATCTGGCGCTGTTGCGGCAGCTGAACCAAACCGTATTAGCGGAAGTAATTTCAGCCGTTCCCCTCACAGAAGCTCAACAGCAGGCGATCATCCAAAAGGTCATTGCCATCAGTAATGCTCGCCAGGTAGAACTAGAAACCAAGGTAGACAGTGAGTTAATTGGTGGTGTGATCATTAAAGTAGGCTCGCAGGTAATTGACGCCAGTATCCGGGGTCAGTTGCGCCGCCTTTCATTGCGCTTAACTAATAGCTAGAAAGTTAGGAGTTAGAGAGACGCGATTATACTCTTACGAGAAGCCGCTCTACGAGCGTCTACGCGTCTGTACAGGAAGTAGAGAGATGCGATTAACCCTTGTCTGTACAGTTAGGAGTTAAGTAAATAGTAATTTATTTTGACTTTTAACTTGTAATTTTGGCATTTTTAACTCATCACTCCTAACTCTTAACTCCTAACTGAATTAATTTTTCCGTCTCGAAAGCAAAAAAGATAGACACATGAGCATATCAATTAGACCTGACGAAATTAGCAGCATTATCCAACAACAAATCGAGCAATACGACCAAGAAGTCAAAGTTGCTAACGTTGGTACCGTCCTGCAAGTAGGTGACGGTATTGCCCGGATTTATGGTCTGGAAAAGGCTATGTCTGGGGAACTCTTGGAATTTGAAGATGGCACTATTGGCATCGCCCAGAACTTAGAAGAAGACAACGTGGGCGCGGTGCTGATGGGTGAAGGGCTGGAAATTCAAGAAGGTAGTTCTGTAACCGCTACTGGTAGAATTGCCCAAGTACCCGTAGGAGAAGCCTTAATTGGCCGAGTTGTAGATGCTTTGGGTCGTCCCATCGATGGTAAGGGAGACATCAAAACTTCAGACAGCCGTTTGATTGAATCTCCAGCACCAGGTATCATCGCTCGTCGGTCTGTACACGAACCCATGCAAACTGGGATTACAGCTATTGACTCGATGATTCCCATCGGTCGTGGTCAACGGGAATTGATTATTGGCGATCGCCAAACCGGTAAAACTGCGATCGCGATCGACACCATCATCAACCAAAAAGAAGAAGATGTAGTTTGTGTCTACGTTGCGATCGGTCAAAAAGCTTCCACCGTTGCTAACGTGGTGCAGACATTGCAAGAAAAAGGCGCAATGGATTACACCGTCGTCGTCTTTGCTAGTGCCAGTGAACCAGCAACCCTACAATACCTAGCTCCTTACACAGGCGCAACTATTGCCGAGTACTTTATGTACAAAGGCAAAGCTACCCTGGTAATTTACGATGACCTTTCCAAGCAAGCCCAAGCTTATCGCCAAATGTCCCTCTTGCTGCGTCGTCCACCCGGACGCGAAGCTTACCCTGGAGATGTATTCTACATTCACTCTCGTTTGTTAGAAAGAGCAGCAAAGCTTAGTGACGAATTAGGTAAAGGCAGCATGACCGCCCTACCAATCATCGAAACCCAAGCTGGTGACGTTTCAGCATACATCCCCACCAACGTAATCTCCATTACCGATGGTCAGATATTCCTATCTTCTGACTTGTTTAACGCTGGTATCCGTCCGGCTGTAAACCCTGGTATTTCAGTATCCCGCGTGGGTTCTGCCGCTCAAACCAAGGCAATGAAAAAAGTTGCCGGTAAGATTAAATTGGAACTAGCCCAATTTGATGACCTACAAGCCTTCGCACAATTTGCTTCCGACTTAGATAAAGCCACTCAAGACCAGTTGGCACGGGGTCAACGGTTGCGCGAACTCCTCAAGCAGCCACAAAATTCGCCACTCTCGGTATACGAGCAAGTAGCAATTTTGTACGCTGGTATTAATGGTTACTTGGATGATGTAGCTGTAAATCAAGTAACTACCTTCACCAAAGGTCTGCGGGAATACTTAAAGGGTGGTAAATATGCCCAAGGAGTACAAGGATCTAAAGCACTAGGTGACGCAGAAGAAGCTGCCTTGAAGGAAGCACTCACCGAATACAAGAAGACCTTCAAAGCTACAGCGTAATTAGTCATTAGTCATTGGTCACGGGTCATTGGTACAGAACTAATGACTACTGGCTAATGACATAGACGCTTCTGCGGCTTCCCGCAGGGTAGGACAAATGACTAACTACTAAGGAAAAAATTATGGCCAATCTAAAAGCAATACGCGATCGCATCCAGTCGGTCAAAAACACCAAAAAAATCACAGAAGCCATGCGCCTCGTAGCTGCGGCTAGAGTGCGTCGGGCGCAAGAACAAGTGCTAGCAACTCGCCCCTTTGCCGATCGCTTGGCACAAGTATTGTACGGTTTGCAAAGCCGTCTGCGCTTTGAAGAAGCAAACCTACCACTACTGAAAAAACGCCAAGTTAAGTCAGTTGGGTTGTTGGTTATTTCAGGCGATCGCGGTTTATGCGGCGGCTACAATAACAACGTTATTCGTCGTGCAGAAAACCGTGCTAAGGAAATCAAGGCAGAAGGTTTAGACTATCAATTTGTGCTCGTTGGGCGCAAAGCTACACAGTACTTTCAACGCCGTGATCAGCCCATTGATGCTACCTATAGCGGTTTAGAGCAAATCCCTACTGCTGCGGAAGCCAATCAAATTGCTGACCAACTGCTTTCTTTGTTTCTGTCGGAAGAAGTTGACCGCATCGAATTAATCTATACCAGATTCATTTCCTTAGTTAGCTCCCGCCCTGTCATACAAACCTTACTGCCGCTCGATCCGCAAGGTCTAGAAGCAGGCGATGACGAAATCTTCCGCTTGACAACTCGTGGCGGTAAATTTGAAGTCGAACGCGAGAAAGTCACTAAGCAAGTCCGCCCGTTGGCTCCTGACATGATTTTTGAACAAGATCCAGTGCAGATTCTTGATTCTCTGTTGCCCCTATATCTGAGTAACCAGCTATTGCGAGCACTGCAAGAATCGGCGGCTAGTGAACTAGCTGCACGGATGACAGCTATGAGTAATGCTAGTGAAAATGCGGGTGAATTGATTAATACCCTCACACTGTCTTACAACAAAGCCCGACAAGCTGCAATTACCCAAGAACTGCTTGAGGTCGTAGGTGGTGCTGAAGCACTAACTTAGAAAAATACTTGTTGTGGATCATCGTAAATAGCCAATTGCTAATGGTTTTAAAATTAGCGATTGGCTATTTTGAGTAATTGGAGCCATATATCCTGATTTTGTTAATTACGAATTACGAATTACGAATTACGAATTACGAATTCAATAATCGCGTACTATAATTGAAGTATGAAGCGCATGGGTCCGTCACGGTTTCGACAGGTTGGCGAACGCTGCTCTGTGATTCAGGTCGAGAGTGAGTCTCCTCTCGGAAATCAAAGGCTCAAACAAAAAGTAAATGCGAATAACATCGTTAACTTTGCTCGTAAGGATGCTCTAGTAGCAGCCTAAAACGCCTCTTATAGGTTCGAGCGTCTTTAGTTTGACTCCGTTAAGGACTGAAGACCAACCCCCAACGGATGCTCTAGCAAGCGTTCTCTGGTTGGCTTGCTGGCTAAGATCAAATCAGAGCATCCTACGTTCGGGATAATGAACGATTCCCGCCTTGAGGATTAGAAAGGCTAAACCTGTGAATGAGCGGGGGGTTAATACCCAATTTGGACAGCAGTTCGACTCTGCTCGGATCCACTAAAGATAGTAACAAGTCCACTTGACACTGTAATGTGTAAGTGGACTTTGTTTTATGGGAAACTCCCATCAGAATTTTCTATAATGCACAGCTAATACCATTTTGGATTTTAGATACTTCGACTTCTCTACGAGACGCTACGCGTTAGCGGAGCTTTCGCTTTAGCGATACGCTCAGTACAAGTTTTGGATTTTGGATTGTGAAACATCTATTGGATAAGTGTTTCAGTTTTCCATCTGTCGCAATCATTTTTTAAATTGGTATAACTTGAGTTCAAGGGCTAATATAGCAAGACCGTTCAGTTAAGCCCAAGTAATAGAAAGAAGCGCAACACGCACTATCTCTGCAAAAAGCAGGAACTTGTCAAGAAGGTAATCATGATTGTCACTCACGATTTAGCGATCGCATCTCAAAGGAAACGAGTGATTCAAGTCCAAGATGGTTTAATTAGCTAATTATGCTGTTTCTGGGTTTGTGTGCGTGCGCTTCCAAACCTCCTTCCCCTTTTTTTCAGTACCCGTCGTAGTCGATCTGCACTCAAGTTTACTTGACGTTCAGACGCCAGTTTTTTTGCTAATTGTTTAGAGTTATAAGTCTCTGACTCTTGAGCTAAACAATTTTCGAGATAAACCAAATCCGATTCCGAATATCGGGGTTTTCCTCCTCGACCGGGAGCATCCCATAAACCTGCTAAACCCATTTTTTCCCAGCGATGAAGGGTTTGACGCACTGTTGAAATTGCCCAGTTCAAGCCTTTTGCAATTTGCTCATTTTTTAAGCCACGAGTATTCAGCAGTAAAACTTGAGCACGATCCTTAGTACGTTGAGGAACATCTTTGGCTTTTCTCAACTCTTCTAAAGTTAGCTTTTCCTCTTCTGTGAGAAACACTTTTAATCGGCATCCCATAAAAAATAGCCTTTTACAAAATCAATTTTTGTCATTTTTGTATCTATTTACGTCTGTATACTGAATTACTTAGGTATTTCACCATACATTCGAGAAAACTGAACTAAAGTATTAAGGATGTCAGCGTCTATAAGACCGCAACACGATCGGTATTGGCTTGAGAACACTATCAAAGTTTGCAATTTTTCATCAACAATGGATTTTTATAAAAAGTTCGGCACACCGAGATTACACATTAACCTATATAGGCAGACTTATCTGATAGCCTAAAGCTTTAGCTTATAGCTATGACAAGAAAAATTGGTTGGCGTTATCTTGATTAATGTTTAAAGTCGATAATAAAGGACTGTATCATTAAATTCCTGAGATTATTCCTATGCTTACGCAGGTTTATCGAAACTTTAAAAATCCTTTTTACGCTAGTTTCCATTTGGATGAGCGGAAAAAGAGATACAAGCCTAGTTTCTTTTTATTCAACTAGTCTCTGGAAATTTGACTTGATTATCTCCAAAAAAATATCTGTTTTACCGACTTTACATAAAGTTTATATTCTATGTACCATATTTTTGATTAAGACAACAACAGATTGAATATCTATTGAATTAACTAATGTTAACAGCCTATTCGATGCTTTTTGGAAGTCTAATAAGGTTTATCCTACCTTTCCTACCTTTCCTACCTTTCCCACCTTTCCTACTTTTTCTAATTAAGGAAGTATCCGAAAAAATATATTTTTTAAGTAGAAAAATATATTCTCTGACAATATCAAGCATCACAAGTAATTTAAACTTGATAGATAGACTTGCAATGTAATATTGTTTAAATTATGCTGTTCTAATTAAAAAATATAATTGCTATGATGTTTTTGAATTAAGATAAAACCACATCAATAGGAAAAAATAAGTACTCAGTAAAACTTAGGAATAAATTAATATTGAGTAGATTTTTTGAGTCATATTTTTTGCTGAAAAACAGCAATATTTGATACAAGTTAAATTTTTCAAAAACTGATATTCATTACAACTTCAAATAAAAATAATAGAGAGAATGGGGGCAGAAGAAAAACCTGTTAATTTGCGCTCGGAGACGAATAATGGTATCGATGTCTACGACCGGCAAGGCCCACGAAGAGAACGTTCAACATCGGCTAACTATACAAACTGTAGAAATTGCCCCTAACACAACGGCGATTCGCTCTCTTGACTGGGATCGCGATCGCTTTGATATCGAATTCGGACTGCAAAACGGTACAACCTATAATTCATATCTAATTAGGGGCGAACAAACAGTTTTGATTGATACTTCTCACCAGAAGTTTCGCGATCTGTATTTAGAGACCCTTAAAGGTCTTGTTAACCCCAAAACAATTGATTACATAATTGTTAGTCACACAGAGCCAGACCATAGCGGCTTAGTAGAAGATGTACTCCAGTTAGCTCCTAGAGCTACAGTTTTAGCCTCAAAAGTTGCACTTCAGTTTTTGGAAGGTTTGGTTCACGATCCTTTCTCGAAGAGGGTTGTGAAAACTGGCGATCGCATCGATATCGGCAAAGGCCACGAAATGGAATTCGTGAGTGCGCCTAACCTGCACTGGCCGGATACAATCTTTAGCTTTGACCGCAAAACCCAAATTCTTTACACCTGTGATGCTTTTGGGATGCATTTTTGTGACGATCGCACCTTTGATGAAGATTTAGAAGCGATTGAAGCTGACTTTAGATTTTACTACGACTGCTTGATGGGCCCTAATGCCCGTTCGCTGCTGAATGCGATGAAGCGGATGGGCGATCTCGGAAAGATTAATATTATCGCCAATGGTCACGGCCCACTATTATACCACCATTTAGATGTTCTGACCGGGTGTTATGAAAATTGGAGCCAAAAACAAGCTAAAGCAGAAACCACAGTTGGCTTGTTTTTTGTCTCAGAATATGGATATGGCGAGCGTCTTGGTCACGCAATTGCCGAAGGTATCCTGAAAACTGGCGTTGGGGTAGAAGTACTGGATCTGAGTACTGCTGAAAGCCAAGAAATTCAAGAACTAGCCGGGAGAGCAGCTGGCATCATTATCGGGATGCCCCCAACTACCTCCGCCGCCGCCCAAGCTAGTATCAGTTCGGTGCTAGCTGTCGCCAAGAACAAGCAATTTCTTGGGCTGTTTGAATGTTACGGTGGGGATGATGAACCCATTGATACACTCCGCAGACAATTTCTTGACTCTGGCATCAAAGAAGCTTTCCCACCCATTCGGATTAAAGAGACTCCCAGCGCATCAACATTCCAGTTGTGTGAAGAAGCGGGTAAAGACATCGGACAATTGCTAGTGCGCGATCGCAACATCAAGCAAATTAAGTCCCTTGATGTCAACATGGAAAAGGCGCTGGGTCGCATTAGCAGCGGACTATATATAGTCACCACCAAAAAAGATAACGTCTCAAGTGCAATGCTGGCATCGTGGGTAACGCAAGCGAGTTTGCAACCATTAGGATTCACAATTGCCGTTGCCAAAGACCGCGCCATTGATTCCTTAATGCAAGTAGGCGATCGCTTCGTCCTCAACGTTTTGGAAGAAGGCAATTTTCAAGAACTCAAAAAACACTTCCTCAAGCGCTTGCATCCCGGCGCTGACCGCTTTGCAGGAGTAAAAACTCAAACCGCAAAAAACGGTTCGCCGATTCTGGCAGATGCTCTGGCATACATGGAATGTGAAATACAGACCAGCATGGAATGCAGCGACCACTGGATTTTATACTGCACTGTCCAAGAAGGTCGTGTCTCCAAAAACGATGGATTGACAGCCGTTCGCCATCGGAAAGTAGGTAATTACTACTAAGAAATAGGGAAGAGGTAATAGGTGACAGGGGACAGCAAAGAAAACTATCCCCTGTTTCCTATGATCCATACCCTATAACCTATCCCCTATTCCCTATTCCCTATCCCCTATCCCCTATTCCCTAACTTTATCCAACAGCTATGACCAATTCCAAGCCACGCGACGTACAAGTTCTACCAATTGCTACAAATACTAAAGCGATCAGAGCGCGTAGTTGGTCACGTCTGCGGTTTGAAATTGAATACGCACTTGAAAGAGGTACTACTTCCAATTGCTATTTAATTGAAGCTGATAAAACCGCACTTATCGATCCACCGCCAGAAAGCTTTACCGAAATTTATTTAGAGGCATTGCGGCAGACTTTAGATTTACAAAGTTTGGATTATATAATCCTGGGTCATTTTAGTCCCAATCGAGTTGCAACCCTCAAAGCAATTTTAGAACTGGCACCACAGGTAACTTTTGTCTGTTCTCTTCCTGGTGCGAACAATTTGCGTGCTGCTTTCTTAGAGCAAGATTTAAATGTCTTGGTGATGCGGGGGAAAGAAACTCTGGATTTAGGTAAGGGTCATGTTTTGAAATTCCTACCCACTCCCAGTCCGCGTTGGCCGGAAGGACTTTGTACCTACGATCGGCAAACTCAAATTCTCTACACAGATAAGTTATTTGCAACTCATCTCTGTGGTGATGAAGTGTTTGATGATAACTGGGAAGCGCTCAAAGAAGACCAGCGTTACTATTTTAACTGCCTGATGGCTCCCCAAACTCCTCATGTGCAAGCAGCTTTGGAGAAAATATCAGATTTGCAGGTGAGAATGTATGCTGTGGGTCATGGGCCTTTGGTACGCAGCAGCTTAATCGAACTCACCAAAGCTTATGGAGAGTGGAGCCGTTCTCACAACGATCGCGAAATTTCCGTTGCCCTACTTTACGCTTCAGCTTACGGAAATACAGCGACTTTAGCACAAGCGATCGCTCTGGGACTAACTAAAGGTGGAGTTGCAGTTAAATCAATCAACTGCGAATTTGCTACCCCTGATGAAATTCGCATCAACCTCGCACAGTCAGAGGGTTTTATCATCGGTTCACCTACCATCGGTGGTCATGCACCAACTCCCATACATACTGCTTTAGGGATTGTGTTATCGAGTGGTGACAACAGCAAACTCGCTGGGGTATTTGGTTCCTATGGCTGGAGTGGTGAAGCATTTGACTTAATTGAAGGTAAACTCCGCGATGCTGGATATCGCTTTGGTTTTGACACCCTGAAGGTGAAGTTTAAACCTGATGATGTCACTCTCAAATTCTGTGAAGAACTCGGTACAGATTTTGCCCAAGCACTGAAAAAGGCTAAAAAGGTACGCGTACCCCAACAAGCCGCTACTCCAGTGGAACAGGCTGTTGGCCGGATCGTTGGTTCCGTTTGCGTGGTGACAGCTAAACAAGGAGAAGTGTCTACCGCAATGTTAGGCGCTTGGGTTTCTCAAGCCACCTTTAATCCACCCGGAATCACAGTGGCGATCGCTAAAGAGCGAGCCATCGAATCTTTGATGTATCCAGGCGGTAAGTTTGCCTTAAATATTTTACCTGAAGGCAATCATCAAGAATACATGAAGCATTTCCGTAAATCTTTCGCCCCTGGAGAAGATCGATTTGCCAACTTTAGTACAGCAGTTGCAGATAACGGTTGTACTGTCCTCACCGACGCCTTAGCATATTTGGAATGTTCAGTCAACCAACGTCTGGAATGTGGCGATCACTGGGTTGTGTATGCAACTGTGGACGAAGGGAAATTACTCAAGCCTGATGCTGTGACTGCTATCAACCATCGCAAAACAGGCACTCATTATTAGATAGTCAGAAGTATAACTTAATGAAACCGCCTGAGCTCGAATATAGCCAAGGCATTTGATGAGAAAATTCTCTTTTTTCTGGGATGGGCAAGATGGCCATCCCAGTTTTTTATGCTTAATTAAAGAGTCATTCCAATATGTTCCAAACTTAAAGGATAAAATTAGCCGCGCTTTTGGGAGTACGTCGTCTAATGGCGATCGGATTTCGCAGCGACGAAATTCGGCGGGTGATAACGGTGGGATGAGAAGCAATTCAAAATTTATGTCTAATTCAGCAATTTTTCACCTATCTAATCTCAACGGTAGCAACGGCTTTGTAACAGTTTGCCTTAAGCAAACCTTATTATGTACGCCCCTAGCAATGTCTTTGAAGCAAGAATTTCGTGAAAAGTCATAATATTTCACAGGATATGGAATCAGAAAAATTGTGCATACAATTCTCAGTATTAAAGCGTAAACAACATAAATTCACTTGCTAGAATTCCGCAATTGCCACAAAGACAATCGCAAAAACGCAGGGTAGCCTTTAACTAGAAAAACAGTATTAGGTAATTCCTAGACACAACTTTTATATTATTTTTCTTGTTCTTATGACTCCAAAACACACCAAAATTAAATTTCCTCTTTGGCAGTATCTGAACCAGCCCTTATTTAGTCGGGATACTAAATTAGTATTGAATCCCCAACGGTTTGTATTGATCTGGCGTCTACAACTTTTAGAACGTTGCTGGACTAAAGCATGTGACGCCAAAGGGCCTCAACAGCATTAGATATCTGAAAAGCTGACAAACTAAGCCTCGTCCACAGAACGAGGCTTTTTGCCGTCAAGTAAAGCACTGACAGTCATATCTCCCATAACATTGATGGCGGTGCGGCAGCGATCTAAAAACCAGTCTACAGTAACTAGCAACGCGATGTACTGGGTAGGTAAGCCGACAGAAGTGAACACCAGTGTCATCGTCACTAGTCCAGCATTGGGAATATTTGCCGCACCTACAGATGCAAAAATCGAGGTAAGGATAACAATTAACTGCTGTGTCAGACTTAGATGTTGTCCAATTAGTTGGGAAATATACAACGCAGACATTGCTTCATAGAGGGCAGTACCATCATTATTGAAATTTGCCCCGACTAATGCCCCTAAAGCCGCAGAAGATTCCCTTAAACCGACTTTTGTTTGCAAAACCTCAAAGGTTATGGGCATTGCTGCCGCTGAGGAAGAAGTTGAGAAAGCTGTCAAAAAGGCATCAGAACCACCAGCGAGGAATTTTAGCGGGTGTACCCAAGAACCAAATTTGACTCTGATGAGGTAGTAGCACGCTTGCAATACCAGTGCTAACAATACGGCGACGATGAATGCACCTAAAGATTTAAATGGTGCAAAGCCCTGCATCGCAATAGTTTTGGCTACAATCCCAAAGACTGCGAACGGCACTAAAGCAATTACCCAGTTGAGGATGCGGACTACCGCTTCAAATAAAATTCCGATGACATCCTCTATCGGCTGGAATCCATTCTTCCCTTGGGCGATTTGTTCAGATTTTAATCCCCGCAGGACGATGCCAAAACTCAGGGCAATCACAATCAGTTGAATGACATTATTGTCCACCAATGGCTTGAGAACAGCTTCCGGTACAGCATCTTTGAGTATTCCCCAAGGATCGAGACTCTGAGGAGCTATTGCTGTACTTGTTGAGGTAGCTACATTGCCCCAAGTCCCTGGACGCAGGACATTGGCTACGAAAAGTCCCACCAAAATAGCTACAGTAGTATTGGTTAAAAGTAGCACTGCCAACCGCCGTCCGGCTGTTCCAGGGATGTTGGTAGTCATTAAAGTATGCAGCACCGCTACCAGAATTAGGGGTGTAGCCAAGGCACGGAGAGCCTTTAGTACCAATTCAGCCGGAATTGCTAAATTGTTGATTAAAGCGGTGTTGCTGGGATTGGGATTCCCCGCACCAAGGGCAATTCCGACACTGACTGCTACTATTAAGGCGATGAGAATTTGCAACGTGAGAGGGATACGCTGCCACCAAGGGCTAGCTTTGGTTTCAGGCGAAGTAGTTCTCTCTGTTTGACTCATTGGCTAGGTACTGGTTAACTGCTGTAACTATTAAAACAACACTAATGATAGTGATAATTCCCGAAAAAGAACAGCTTTAATTTTGGTTAAAAACTGTTAATCTAAGATTCCGTTGCTTTGCAAAATCTAGCTCGAAAGGGTATACCACAAGGTAGGCCCCTAGAGGTGTCTTGGCTTGTGGTTGGAGATGCTTATGTCCTTTGTTCCTTTACATATTCACAGTGACTACAGTCTGCTCGATGGGGCAAGTCAGCTACCAGAGTTGGTAGATCGAGCGATCGCACTGGGCATGAAAGCGATCGCCCTTACCGATCATGGTGTCATGTATGGAGCCGTTGAACTGATCAAAATCTGCCGTAGTCAAAATATTAAGCCGATTATCGGCAATGAAATGTATGTAATTAATGGCGATATTGAGAAACAAGAACGCCGTCCTAAATATCATCAAGTCGTTTTAGCTAAAAATACCAAAGGTTACAAAAACTTAGTCAAATTAACTACAATTTCTCACCTTAAAGGTGTTCAAGGTAAAGGAATTTTTTCTCGTCCTTGTATTAATAAAGATTTATTAAAAGAATATCATGAAGGCTTGATTGTCACCAGCGCTTGTTTGGGTGGAGAAGTTCCCCAAGCGATTCTCAGTAATAGACCAGATGCAGCCCGGAAAGTTGCTCAGTGGTATAAAGATGTATTTGGTGATGATTATTATTTAGAAATTCAAGACCACGGCTCCCAAGAAGACCGGATTGTGAATGTTGAAATAGTCAAAATTGCGCGTGAACTAGGGATTAAAATTATTGCGACTAATGATTCGCATTTTATTTCTTGTTTTGACGTTGAAGCCCATGATGCTTTGCTATGTATTCAAACTGGCAAGTTAATTATTGAAGATAAGCGGATGCGTTATAGCGGCACAGAGTATCTCAAGTCTGGTGAAGAGATGCGGCAGCTATTTCGCGACCATTTGCCGGATGATGTAATTGCAGAAGCGATCGCTACTACTGAAGAAGTCGCCGATAAGGTCGAGCCTTACCATATTATGGGTGAGCCTCAGATTCCTACGCCTCCTATTCCCTCCGGTCATACTGCTGACACTTACGCCGAAGATGTTGCATGGAGTGGACTTTTAGAACGCTTAAATCGCAAATCTCGTCAGGAAGTCGATTCCGTCTATAAAGAAAGATTGGAATACGAGCTGAAAATGATTCAGCAGATGGGTTTTTCTAAATACTTTTTAGTTGTCTGGGACTACATCAAATTTGCTAGAGATAATAATATTCCTGTGGGGCCAGGTCGGGGTTCGGCGGCTGGTTCATTAGTTGCTTATGCAATGAGAATTACTAATATTGACCCCGTGCATCATGGGTTACTATTTGAGCGTTTCTTGAACCCAGAACGGAAATCCATGCCTGATATTGATACAGATTTCTGTATTGAACAACGGGATAAAGTGATTGAATATGTCACTGAGAAATATGGTGCAGATAGAGTTGCTCAAATTATTACTTTTAACCGCCTAACTTCTAAAGCAGTTTTGAAAGATGTCGCCAGAGTATTAAATATTCCCTACGGGGAAGCTGACAAAATGGCGAAAATGATTCCTGTGGTGCGGGGGAAACCAACGAAACTCAAGGTAATGGTTTCTGATAAAACTCCAGAACCAGAGTTTAAAGAGAAATATGATAAAGAACCCCATGTTCGCCATTGGCTTGATATGGCTATGCGAATTGAAGGAACTAACAAAACTTTTGGTGTTCATGCCGCAGGTGTGGTAATTTCTGCCGATCCACTTGATGAAATTGTCCCGCTACAGAAGAATAATGACGGTTCCGTGATTACCCAATATTTCATGGAAGACCTGGAATCAATGGGTTTGTTGAAAATGGATTTTCTGGGTTTGCGGAACTTGACGCTGATTCAAAAAACTGTTGATTTGATTCAGGAAACGAGAGGATATCGCGTCGATCCTGATGAAATTCCGCGCCAGGAAAGAAAAGCCCAGAGGATATTAGCTAAAGGTGAACACAGCAGTTTACCTAAAGATGTCCAAAAAACTTATGAATTATTAGAAGCAGGTGAGTTAGAAGGGATATTTCAATTAGAATCTTCTGGAATGCGTCAGATCGTGCGAGATTTGAAACCTTCTAATATAGAAGATATTTCTTCAATTTTGGCACTTTATCGACCGGGGCCATTAGATGCAGGGCTAATTCCTAAATTTATTAACCGCAAACACGGTCGAGAAAAGATTGATTATCAGCACCAAATTCTGGAACCAATATTAGACGAAACTTATGGAATTATGGTCTATCAAGAGCAAATCATGAAAATTGCTCAAGATATGGCGGGATATTCTTTAGGACAAGCTGACTTGCTGCGTCGGGCGATGGGTAAAAAGAAAGTTTCTGAGATGCAAAAGCAGCGAGAGAAATTTGTGGATGGCGCAGCTAAAAATGGTGTACAGAAAAAAGTTGCAGATGAATTATTTGAGCAGATGTTGAAGTTTGCTGAATATTGTTTAAGCTATGACACGGAAATATTGACTGTAGAATATGGATTAATGCCGATTGGAGAAATTGTCGAAAAACGCATCGAATGCAGTGTGTACAGCGTTGATGATAATGGAAATATTTACACGCAACCTGTGGCACAGTGGCACGATCGCGGAGAACAAGAGGTGTTTGAATATTGCTTAGAAGATGGTTCATTAATTCGGGCAACAAAAGACCATAAGTTTATGACTGCTGATGGTCAAATGTTGCCAATTAATGAAATATTTGAACGCGAATTGGATTTAATGCGGGTTGAGAGTTTGCCTAATTGAGAGGAGAGGTAGTGATACAGCAGTTTCGGCAGCTATGAGGTACATCCTAAAAGCTGAAAGCAATGATAGGAGAGGGGCAAGGAGAAAACTATATTGCATAATAGCCGGAAGCGCTGTAATTGAGGAATAGCCAGAATAGCCAGAATAGCTAGGGAATAGCCAGGGAATAGAATTCCCTGTCTAATAGTGCAAGTCCTCTAGAAGAGGACTAAAAAAACTTGGTTTAATTGTTCGCTAGTTCCAGATAGTCGTCTTCAGACGACTTTAGCTTTCAGACAGGGAATTTCATTCCCTGGCTGGCTGCTGACTGGCTGCCTTCTGGCTGCCTTCGTGAACTGGCTGGGCTGATTCACTGGCTGACTGACACTGCTAATATGATAATTTTTTCAGCAATATGGGAAACATAAATGTATGTAAATAAATACAAAATTTAAAAAATATTATGTCTCTGTGGCGACTTTATTATCATATTGTTTGGGCAACAAAAAAACGCCAACCTCTAATTACTTCCAATAAAGAAACTGAGCTTTATAATTACATCATTAATAAATCCACTAGTTTAAATTGTATACTCCATGCCATTGGAGGTATTGAAGACCACATACATTTAGTAGTATCTATACCGCCAACAATCGCGATTGCAGAGTTTGTGAAAAAAATTAAAGGAAGTAGTTCTCACCATTTCAACCACAATCTTTGCCCTACATCAGAAAAATTTGCTTGGCAAGAAGGATATGGTATATTCTCTTTGGGCAGTAAGCAACTTGAGCAAGCTGTTCTATATGTTCAAAATCAAAAAATACATCATCTTGAAGGCACAGTAAATTCCCATTTAGAAAAAGCAGGCGCATAACCAAGAAAAAGAAACTGCTAATATCTACGGGCAACTCAAAGCTGATTCATTTAATCAATTTGCACCCAGAGAAAAAAGCAAGCGGAGAAAAATTAAAATAACTGATTTAGGTTTTGGTTAAGTAGAGAGTGTCATTTTTAATTTTGAATTGTTAATTGTGGTTTTCCCCAAAGTATGGTTTCCTGCTTGTAAATGGCAATTCCCGGTTTTGCTCCTTTGGGTTTGTAAACGTGTTTTGGCTGAGTGTAAACTACTGGTACTTGCTCACTCTGACGGGCGCGACTGTAGTATGCCGCAAGATTAGCTACAAATTGCAAATCAGCTTCTTCCGCAACAGCACCCGGTTCTAGACGTAGTAAGACATGACTCCCTGGAATTTCTTGAGCGTGAAACCATAAGTCATAATCCACTGCTACACGAAAGGTCAATTGGTCATTTTGGCGATTGTTACGACCGATTAATACTTCAAAGCCACTGGGAGTAAGGTAACGATGAAAGTTAGTGCTAGGGGGTTCATTGGCGCTGCGACTGCGATATTCTGGATCTTCAAGATACTTTTGTCCAATCAACTCTTCGCGGATTTCTTCTAAAGCTCGTAAATCTTCTGCTGTTTGGTAGGTGTCTATCTGAGCGTAGGCGTAGCCCATCGAAGATATCGCAGCTTCTACTTGTTCTAAATACTCAATTTCTGTCTGCACTTCCAATAGTAGCGGTTCGACGGCAGCACGAGCGCGTTTCAGCTTTTGGTGCTGTTTGTAAAGACTTTGGGCATTTTGGACGGCATTTTTATCTGGTTGGAGAGCGATCGCAATTGGTAAATTTGTCTCAAAATCAGCAAGGATAATTTCTTTCATCCCGGGTTGCCAGTTTTGCAGGTGAGCCATCAATAAATCAGCTTTTTTTCGATACTCATCAGCTCGATCTGATTGCTGCAAGCGCGTCTGAAAGGTTTGAGCTTTATTCCGTAATTTCGCCAGAATATTATTTAATTTCTGACTCAACTGATGGCGCAATTGGGAAAATAACTGTTGGTCAATTTGGTTACTGTAATAGCGGTTGAGCAACTCTTGGATATTTTTGACCTTTTCAACCGCACCCCAACCCATTACTGTGTAACCATCTTTTGTCCAAGCGGGTTGAAATTCTTTGGAATCTAGGGCTTGCAGCCATTCTTGCCAACGTTCAAACAACCGTCGCCAGTCGTCGGGGTTGAGAGTATCGGTGGATGTTTCTGGTGCGATATTTGCTTCTAGCAGCATTAACTCCAGTAGTGCAGCACTTAAGCCACTATAACTTTTGAGCAATTGCCGCTTGATTGCTCCTGGCACTAAACTTACCCGTTCTTGCCAACGTTCTTGAGATTCGCTCAAACTGGGGACAGTTCCAGTTAGTTTCGGTGGTGTTTCATAAGGTTGTCCGGTTTGGATGGGACGGACACTAGATTGTTGCTGACTGACTTGATGGGCGGCGGTGATAATTATATTGTTAGCGTCGGTGAGAATGACGTTGCTATACTTGCCCATGATTTCTGCATAGACATGATACAGGGCGCTTTCTCCAGGACGACGGGCAAATTGTAAATCAATCACACGCTCCCAAGGAGCGATCGCTTCAATCGCCACCAATGCCAAACCACCCAATTGGTGTATTAATTGTTGGCTAAAGGTAAAGGTATCTGGCGATCGCGGTGGCGGATCGCCGATACAAATATGTGCAGCTTGGGGATGCCAAGAAATCTGTAGCCAATCTCGCTGTTCTAGGGTGCGTAATGCCATAGCAATCGTGTAGCGATCGCGCTGGTAAACCTGTTCTAAGCGTGATGGTAGCCAGTTAGCGCGGATTTCGCTACAAGCAGCTGTGAGAGTGGTAAAGTCAACTGGTTGCAAAGCGATTAGTTTTTAACATTCAAATGGTAGCGATCGCCATGCCTTTATTTTTGTTTAGTTAAAGCATAACAGACCTCAACTATCATAGCGGTTACTTGGTTTGGTGATAGCTGCGAATAAAAAAACGCAGAAATTATCATAAGATAAGCTTCTGCGTTTAGGTAATAAGTTAGTTTTTTATACAGTTTGTTTTTGGTGTTGAGTTTTCTAAGCTCACTCACCATTATTTGTTACGCAAAAGCGTTATTTAGCAACCAAAACTGGTTTTTTTGCAGTTGATTGCACTAGTTCTGTAGTTGACTGCACTAGTTCTTTTGCTTTTGATTGCACTAGTTCTGTGGTTGACTGCACTAGTTCTTTTGCTGTTGACGCTACTGGTTGTGGCTGTAACAGTTGGGTGTAAAGTTCACTCAGTTGATTTGCGACACCATCCCAGCTAAACTTCGCTTCGACGCGCTTTCTACCGGCTTTACCCAATTCATCTCGCCATTCTGGACTTAAGAGAATTCGGTCAATAGCAGCAGCAAAGGCATCTACATCTTGCGGTGGAGCCAATAAACCAGTTTCTTCATTAACTACAGTAAACTGAAGTCCGCCGACATCACTTGCTACCACTGGTGTACCGCTTGCCATCGCTTCGATCGCCACTAATCCAAAGGGTTCGTAGTGACTGGGAACAACGCATACATCGGCGGCTGCGTAATAAGTTGGTAAAATATCTTGACTCAGACGACCGGCAAAAGTGGTAAAGTCACTCATTCCCAATTCGTTGACGATTTGCCCAATGCGATCGCGCTCAATGCCGTCACTGTTACCTGGAGTACTACCACCACCAATAATTAGCTGGAGATTGTTGGAGTCGCGTATCTCAGACTGATTTATTGCTCGTACCAAAGTTTCTATACCTTTGCGTTGGTCAAAGCGCCCCACGTATAGTACAACTTTGGTTTCTTTATCAATCCCCAATTCAGCCCTGGCTGCTTCTCGTGCAATCGAACCAAATCGCTGAATATCTGTACCACAGGGAATAATGTCGATATTACCTTTTGTGGAAACTAGCGATCGCATGTGTTCCTGTTCTTGCGGACTTGTCGCCACAATTCGCTCTGCTTTTTCCAACACATCTTTTTCCACGTCTAATCGCTTATTAGCAATCAGAGGAATATCTTCTATAGTGTTATATTTTACTGCTCCTAATGAGTGGTAGGTGTGAACCTGTTTACTCTTTTGGATTTCCTTTAACTCCATCCCCACCCAACCAGAGAGCCAATAGTTAGTGTGAACCAATTGGTATGTAATGTCATTTTCTACTTGAAATTGGCGGAAATTATCCACAAATTCTTGCAGATATTCAAAAATCTCATCTCGCGGCACAAACTCTAGGGGGCCAGCTTTTAAACGAATAGTTCGGCAGTTGTCGCTATGTTTAACAATGGGGTCTTGCTCCAGACTCACTTTACGGGTAAACATATCAACTTGCCATCCCAGCTGCGCTAGTGCTTCACCCACATTGCGCACATAAACATTTTGTCCCCCTGCTTCTTCTTTCCCTATTTCAATCGCTGGGTCTCCGTGGACGGAAATCAAGGCGATACGTTTTTCGGTGTTAGAGTTCATAGTTTGTGTGTTGCTGATTTTAACAAAGTTTTAGTCTGTTACAAGCACGTGTATAGCACACTTACCTGAATTATTTAGGAACTTTGATTAATATTGATTTTAATTTACTATGTCTAATTTTTTTTTACATCCTCTGTCAGAAGTATACTTTTAGAGTAAATACAACATATTTAGTTTCTTTAGATATAGGAAATTGTTATATCTATATCTCATACTTTTGATAGATAAAAATGAGATTTTTTCATTCACCTATAGCTTTAATTTCATAGATATGGCAATAGATACGGCAATTTTAATTTGCTCTCTGCCTAGAGACTCATATCCCTGACTTGTGTGAGGATATATCTGGTGAATGAGGGGTTTAACCCCACAGCATATATCAGAGTAGGAAGTCAGAAGACTTGAAAAAGAAGTCAGAATTCAGGATTCCAAATCAAGACGCGACTCGAAAATACTCGCTAACGCTACGCTATCCGCTCTTTCGTTCAAAATACCCAACTGAATTCTGGCTTACCTCTCCTGCCGGAGACGCTGCACGAACGACTACGCTCGGCGACCACCTGACTCCTGAATTCTGTTTTGATAAAAATATATTTATTTAGCTTATATTCTCTAAAAGAAATCTAAATTCTGTTTTTACGCAATTCTACTGATTTTGCTTCAAACTAGTAAATATAGTCATCACCAATTTTCAAACGGAGAAGATTAATACATGAGTTTGATAGATGGTATATTTCTGACGATATTAAATGCTGTTGCCTGTCTAGCACTGCCTAAGCTGCTATCTATAATTCTGCCTGTCAAAAACCGAAACACTGAGTCTTCAAAGTCTGCTATGACATCACAAGATTCTAACTCTGAAATTCCCAGTTTTTCTTAATGTAAACTGACGATCTATAGATACCGCCTTGATGAGGAGAAAACTTAGTTATTGGTGCAAGGCGATATCTGAACAATAAATTATACATATTGTGTTTTGGGAAAAGAATGAGAGTTGTTTTTCCATGCAATCTAAAATTTATACAGGAAAAAGCTGGTCTACAATACAGCTAAAACCAGTTAATAGCGGAGAAATAAGATGATCGCTACTAAATAAGGTTACTACCAAGTTAAGTTGACTTTGTTCGCGCCGATAGACCTCTAGTTTACGCGATCGCCAATCAGCAATCCAATATTCTTTTACTCCTCTGGAAGAATAAAGTTTAAGTTTCGCTTCTTTATCTCGTCTTAGGTCTTCGTTGCTAGCAGACAAAACTTCGACTACTAAATCTGGTGCGCCAGTTAAATGTCCCGCTTCATCCAATGTTAGCGCCAAGGTTTCTTTAGTAGCCCAAACTACATCAGGAATCACATTATCTGATTCTGAAAACAAAACGCCAGGGTTGATCACAGCTTCTCCTAAACCAGTAGACTCTGACCAAACATCAAGTTGTCGGAAAATTTTGCCACAAGTTTGCTGATGTTTAAAGTGAGGTGCCCTGGTCATAAATAATTCTCCATCAACTATCTCGTAGCGCGTCCCTTCATTTTCTGGTAATAATTCCACATCCTGAGTTGTCCAGCGTACTCCTGTATTAAGCATCTGACTCATCGGCTAACTCCTTTAATCTGGCTTTTGTGTATAGCGTTTCTCGTTTGTATGAAATACACTCTGACCTCTCTCCAAACCTCTCTCCTAAAAGGCTACGGTGTACACACAAGTCTTATAAAGTTGTCTAACAGTGTTTCGATCCCCCCTAACCCCCCTTAAAAAGGGGGGAAATTTCTTCAAGTCCCCCTTTTTAAGGGGGATTTAGGGGGATCAGATGATTTGTGTGTACACCGTAGCCTAAAAGGAGAGAGGCTTTGATAAATCTTACTCCCCTGCCCTTGTAGGGAAGGGATTGGGGGTTAGGTCTGTATTAGACTCAACCCAGAAACACTATATTTTAATCATAAGATTTAAGTTTAGCTTCCTTATCTAGTTTTTCAAAAAATAAATAGCTGACAATTGATGTACTTTTGTGTTCGCTCACAAGAGAAAGTTGTAATCTTTCCTGGTACAGATATTAACTTGACTCCAAATGCAATAAGCAAAACACAACAAAGAAAATATATCAAGTTATGGTAATGCATTAATTTTTGCATATTTGAGAGATTTTATTTCTCTATTATGTTAATTTTGATTATCCTTCATAACAAAACAATCATTGTTTTGTTTTTATTATTTGTCCTAAGCAAATTATCACTTGCGATTTTCCCGCCGCCACTTACTCCGTACTAAACGAATTTCATCAAAAGTGTAGCTTTCGCCTAGTTGTTCTTTGATGGGAGTGAGGGAAATGTCACCCAGTACTTCTAAAACCTGCCAAATTTTTTGTTGATGTTCTAAAGGTACTAATTGATTTAAATCAACTGGCTGATTTTTTCCAATTAGTTTTTCTAGATGAGTGCTAACTGTTGCCGGACTAAGGTTGCGTTTTTGGGCAATTTGAGCGATATTTAAACCCTGTTGATGCAATTGCAATGTTTGCAATTCAGTATAAGAAGAAGATGATTTGGAAGAAGATACGGAAGTAGCAGATTTATTTTGCAAACCTTTTTCTTGGCGGTAGGCGCGAATTTCTGTAAGGAACTTTTCGCCATATTGAGCAAGTTTGTGACTACCTACACCAGAAAGTTTGGCAAATTCAGCTAAGTTTTGGGGTTGCACCTGTACCATCAATTTTAAAGTGGAATCGTGGAATATCACGTAAGGTGGTACAGATTGCTCATCAGCTAATTGTTTACGTAGCGATCGCAACTTCTGTAATAATATTTCAGCTTCTTCTGCTTTTTCACTCCCCTGTTCCCAGGTAATCTTTTGGACTGTGGTTACAGCTAGCGAAACTGTGCGTTGTTTTCGCATGACTTCCCAACTTAGGGCATTTAGTTTTAAAACTGAGTAACCATCGCTAGTTTGTTCTATTAACCCTTGATGTAAAAGCGATCGCCCCAACATTCGCCATTCATCTACAGTTCTATCTTTACCAATACCGTAAGTAGAAAGTTTATCGTGTTCGTACTGGAGAATTTTGTCTTTTTTTGCTCCTCGCAACACATCAATTATGTGTACCATCCCAAATCTTTCTTTACAACGCGCCACACAAGATAAAAATTTCATGGCTTCAATTGTCCAATCTTGCATGGGTTTGGGATGACGACAATTGTCACAATTACCGCAATTACCAGGAAACCTTTCGCCAAAATAACCCAGTTGAATCGTTCGCCGACAATCAGTGCCTTCAGCGTAATCGATCATCTGACGCAATTGTTGTTTAGCAATCAACTGTTCTTGAGGATCGGTTTTTTGATCGATGCTCCATTCAATTGTTTTAACATCACCAAAGCTGAAAAATATTGTACATCGAGATGCTTCTCCATCTCTACCTGCTCTACCAGATTCTTGATAATAACTTTCTATATTTCTGGGCATATCAAAGTGAACTACCAGCCGCACATCGGGTTTATTAATTCCCATACCAAAGGCAACTGTTGCCACCATCACCCGAACATCATCTCGAATAAATCGCGTTTGATTACTACTACGTTCCTCATCAGTTAATCCAGCGTGATAAGGCAGAACACCAATCTTATCATTTTGTAGTTTAAAAGTGAGTTCATCAACTTTTTTACGAGTTAAAGAATAAATAATTGTCGAACCTTCAGTTTCTCGAATTAGTTCTAATAATTCAGCGTAAGCATATTTAGTTTTAGGACGAACTTCGTAATAAAGATTTTCACGGTTAAAGCTGGCAAGATGGATGCTTGGTTGCTTCAGCCCTAATTGTTGAATGATATCACTACGGACGCGATCGGTTGCTGTGGCGGTGAGGGCGACTGTAGGCACATCAGGATAGCGTTTTCGCAGAGATTTTAACTGGCGATATTCTGGACGAAAATCGTGTCCCCATTCCGAAACACAATGCGCTTCATCAATAGCAAAGCTAGAAATACCGATTTTTTCTTTAACTAAATCGAGAAACGGTAGAAACCTTTCACTGAGGAGACGTTCAGGGGCGACGTATAGTAATTTTACTTTACCGCTGAGGATTGCTTCTTCCCGCGATCGCACTTTGTAAGCATTCAAACTGCTATTGAGAAATGTCGCGTTAATATTATTATTTCGCAGTGCTTCTACTTGATCTTGCATCAAAGCAATTAACGGCGACACTACCACAGTTAGTCCATTTTTCAACAATGCTGGTAGCTGAAAACATAGAGATTTCCCCCCGCCAGTCGGCATCACAACCATTAAATCTCGGTTTTGCAGCGCATCTTCGATAATTTGCCGTTGTCCGGGGCGGAATTGGTCATAACCGAAGTGATATTTTAGCGCTTGTTCGAGATGGGGATACTGAAGCATAGCGATCGCTTTTTCGGGGCCTGTCTGCGTGAGTAGTGATTGAAGATATCAGGATTTTAACTCACATCATTGGTAGCTTTGGTCAGAACTGCGTTTCTATTGGCGATGTCTACGACGGGCTACGCCTACGCTTGACTTTAAAGACTGCCGCTACAAGATTAGCGATCGCACTTGTATTGAGCTAATAAATATCGTCATGAGTACCGAGTTCCCCACTATTGTCATCGGTTTTCAGTGAGAAAACAACGCGACAATCATATTCATATCCACAAGAACATGAAAAACCCTAAGAGCTTTCCCTCTAGCTTGTGAGTGCCCAATTTGACTGCAAATATGTCATTCTCCATAGCAGCAATCGTTTCTTCTATTCTGGCCTGTAAGTCAGCATTACGACGAGGAAATATTTCGGAAAGCTCTTTTAAATTTGCTCGTGATTACTAACTTATACATCGGCTGCATTTGGGTTATTGAGATATTCCCGTAATTCTTGAATTACTTCGGCAGCAGTCTGGACTTTGAGCCTACCTGCTTGGAATTCAGCAATGGAAGCTGCTGCATCTGACGCAATTTCATCTCGCCGACTTTTAATAATTCGGTTTTTGAGAATTTGTACCAGCATTTCTTGTTGCTCTAAAGTAAGCTCCATTGCGGCATCTAAAACTCTATCTAGGTTAGTCAATTGCTTACTCCTCTTAATTATTTGCGTTGATAACAGAACTCGTAAGATATAAACAACTTAAAAGTCTTATCCTTATCGCTTTTTGAGCTTCGTCAAACTCATATTAATTTATCGCACTAAATCAACCTTTATACATGAGAGATGTCTACGACGAGCTACGCCTACGTTTGACTTTAAAAACTGTCGCTACAATATTAGCGATCGCATTTGTATTGAGCTAATAAACATCGTCATAAGTAAGTCAGCATTACGACGAGGAAATTTTCGGAAAGCTGTTTTAAATTTGCTGGCGATAACTAACCTATACATCGGCTGCACTTGCGTTATTGAGAGTTTTTTTAACGATCGTTATTCTGAGGTTTCCCTAGCAGCTCTTGACTTTGGACAGTGAGCAAATTGAAGGGGTGTAGTCGGCTCGGCACATTTTAGCTGTGATTCTAAAACATCAATCTTTCGTAAAAGCGATACTCCCCACACTATAGAAATCACCAACTTGATAGTCATACCCACGAGTAAAAGTGTCACTATTGTGGCATTTTTCTTTTGTTGAGCTAGCCTTTTTTGTTGCTCAAAAAGTCGTGCTTCGACTTCTTGAGCACGTTCAGCCTCTAATGCTTGCTGTACTTCTCGCCGATCTAATTCTTCACTAGCAGCTAAAAACCGATAATCTAAGTTGCTCAAGCTTTTACCATTTGCCCACGTTTGAGCATCGATTAAGGCTTGTCCACGCAATAGGCGAGATTTATCTTTTTCTTCTGAAGCTACCCATGCATTAAAGCTTTCATAGTACGGGCGCAAGTAAGCTAATTTTTTTCCAACCCATTCTAAATTAAAAACTTCTTGATAAATTCGGTTTTTTATTTGGAGACAACCTTGTTTTTTGATTACCAAACCAGACAGTAACAGTTCTACCTGTTCTCGACTATCATCGGCTGGTACTTTCAATCCTTGGAGGATTTGTTGATAAATTCCTAACAATCTGGCGGCAAATTTTTCGTTTCTGAGGATGCGATCGCGAATAGTTCGTAAATGCTCTGGTTCATCTTGTGATTCCCATTTTTCGATAATGTACGATCGCACCACATTTTCTATCCAAAATTCTTCTGTGCCAGGAGGAATTTTCAGCTTTCTACCCATATCATCTTGAGATAAACTCACAAGTAGTCGACACAGCTTTTGAGTAAGAAATGGTTGCCCATCTGTCCAAGCTAATACTTCTTTCAAAACTTTCTGAGGATGATTGTCTTTAATATCTAGTCCCAAAGAAAGTGGTTGAGCTTCTTCAAAGGTGAAACCATTTACTTGGATGGTTTTACCAAGATTAAATGGGGTAGTATTATTTTGATATATAATTAAGTCTGAAGGTGTAGCAACTCCAAAAATTGCAAATGTAATCCGATAATACTCTGGATTAATTGCTCGTTGATTGTAACAGAACCGAATCAATTTAAAAAAGTCATCAACAGAGAAATCGAGGCTGAGTATACTATCAACTTCATCAATAAAAATAAATAACTTTTCGTTAGGAAACTGAGTTAACAAAACTTCCGAAATAAATCGACTGGTTTTTTGAACTAAAGAAAGATCGTTTTGTTCTTGCCACCAAGTTTTTAAATTAACTTTCCCTAACAGTTTAAAACTCAACCATAAATCGCCGACAACTCCTTTATACCACTGTTCGGGAGTTATATTTTCACAACCAATATTAGTCATATCAACGGTGGCACATCTAAAGCCCTCTTTTTGCAAGCGGTGCTTTGTTTTGACCATAAGTGAGGATTTACCCATTTGTCTACAGGTTAAAATGTGGCAAAATTCACCCTGTTTTAAAGCTTCGTAAAGTTCTACATCCGCTCTGCGCTGAACATAGCTAGGAGCATCATTTGTAAGAGTACCACCAACTTGGTATCGGTAATTGTTCATTTAATTGATTTTGAATTCTAAATTTCTTCGTATATCTGAATCAAAAAAATTGTCTAGGTAGGTAATTTTGATAAAATTCTCATCATCTTCATGAGATATTAAGTTCATAGTAAAAAATTTAGTACTTACTATGAACCCTTAAAACTAGCGTGGAAATTTAATAGAAGTATTAGCACTATTTTGCTTTCCCAACTGTTGACTAAAATAAAGACGATATAACTCACACATGGCACTAGCTTGATTGCCGTTTAATTGAACCAAACCCATACTTTCTAGTTTATAAGCAGCGATCGCATCTAACTCTACTTTTTCATCTGTTGCAATTACCTGTTCCATAGCTGACATTAATTCTGGTTCTTCTTGCAGTAGTGTGAACAGTTCTCGTAAATGCTGACCGTAAATTCCTACTGGTATAGATGCAGTTTCTAATAACATCTCTAGCGTCATTTCTCCCTGAAATAGATGATAAAATGCAAGGCTCACCAGATAGGGATGTCCTCCTACCATTGCTTGTAGGGGTGCAAGGCGTTTTATCCCTTCCGAGTTTCCTGCCCAATCTAGTCCGTAACGTAATGCTAAACTCTGTACTTGCTTAAGCGTAAATGGTGGCAGTGTAATTGTTATCCCTACATTGAAAGGCGATTGGTTGAGCTTAAGCGGAATATAAATTTCTGTGGTGTGAACCACTACCATCCGTAGTTTTTGCCAAGTCCGATCTTGCTTTGCTTGTTCATGCCAAAATCGCAGCATTGGCAGAAAGTCTTGGGCAATATTGGGATGTTCAAAAATCCGATGGACTTCATTCAAGGCCAAAACTAAAGGACTATCATTAATGTATTGCAACAGATAAGCTTCAAAATAGATTTTGCAGCTTACCTTGCTGCCCATTTCTATATCCCAAAAATCATCTACACAAGGAAGGAGGTTTAACTGCCTACTGACATTTACACAAAACCAACGTAAAAATTTATCCAGGGAAGCAAAAACGTCTTGGTCAGCTTCTTGAAAGTCTAAATAGACAATTTGATAATCTTGCTCTCTAGCATAAGCAATCATCCGATTGAGCAGAGAACTTTTTCCCATCTTTCTAGGTGCTTTGATCCGGATTAAGCAACCAGGGTGTAAAATCTCATTACAAACAAGTTCTTCCAGGGAAGGGCGATTGATGTAAAGAGGAGAATCTAGCGCTACAGGGCCGCTAGGAAATTCTATCTTGCTTGCTGAAAAAAAGTCTGGAGAAACCATTTTTAAGCTAGATTCTTGACCGAACTTTTCTTGGATCTGATTTTCTTGATTACCTAACTCGTCTTGTAAGTGTTTATTCAAGGCTAAATGCAGATTTTTTTTCGTTATTCTTTTTCCAAGTGCTATAGAAAGGTCTTGCCACAACTCAGAACCAACTTCCTTGATGTAATTGTTGCCGTAGCCTGATACCTCTGCCATCTCACCATAAGTTTTACCCAACCACGATTGATAGAGCACAAACCACTGAATTGAATCGAGAGGTTTGTCTTGGAGAATTTTTTTTACAGATTGTAGAAGCTTGTCCACAGTGTATAAATTGTTAAACAGGTAGGCAATTTACTTATAGCGGTTCTAGGTTTAGTAAGGTATGAGAACCCCACCCCAATCACCTCCCCATAAGCGAGAAGGTAACTATGATGTACCTTATGTGATTAGGAAACACTATATAATTTTTGGCCCAGTAATAATAATATACATCTGAAAAAATACTTGAAACCAGAAAAATTCAAGATGGCATTGATACAATTTTAAACTCTATTAGTAAATTACAAATATGATTGTAATTATATTTTTTTGAACAACTTTTGTATAATTATATACTTTTTTATTGACCATTAGTCTCTGCTATTTAGAGTATGAGATTAGTTCAGCCTAATGCAGCCTTGAAAAAGCTGATGACAATCATGGCTCACTGGTATGAGATCCTAGAGACAGTCAATGGAGTGCGAACACAATGGAACAACATCAAAAGCCAACGGTTGTAATTACGGGTGCATCTTCGGGGGTGGGCTTGTATGCTGCAAAAGCTCTTGCTGATAAAGGATGGTATGTAATATTGGCATGTCGGGATTTAGCGAAGGCACAAAAAGCTGCTCAAGATGTGGAAATCCCCTACAACAGTTATACCAGCATACATATTGACCTTGGCTCCTTGGAAAGTGTTCGACAATTTGTGAAGAACTTCCGAGCCACTGGCAAGTCTTTAGACGCTTTGGTGTGTAACGCTGCAATTTATATGCCCTTAATCAAAGAGCCTTTACGCAGTCCAGAAGGTTACGAGTTAACTGTCACTACTAATCATCTGGGGCATTTCCTATTGTGCAACCTGATGATAGAGGATCTGAAGAAATCATCTTTAGAGCCAAGGCTGGTAATTTTAGGAACAGTCACGCACAATCCAGACGAACTGGGTGGAAAGATTCCACCACGTCCCGACTTAGGCGATTTGCAAGGCTTTGCAGAAGGGTTTAAAGAGCCAATATCGATGATTGATGGCAAGAAATTTGAACCAGTCAAAGCTTACAAAGACAGCAAGGTTTGCAATGTGCTGACTATGCGGGAACTGCACGAGCGCTATCACGAGTCAACCGGTATCGTCTTCAATTCTCTTTATCCGGGATGTGTTGCAGAAACGCCGCTATTTAGAAACCACTATCCCCTGTTTCAGAAAATCTTCCCATTATTCCAGAAATACATTACTGGGGGATATGTGTCTCAGGAGTTGGCGGGAGAACGGGTTGCTGCCGTGGTTGCCGATCCTGAGTATAATCAATCCGGTATTTATTGGAGTTGGGGAAATCGCCAGAAGAAAGATGGCAAGTCTTTTGTGCAAAAAGTCTCTCCTCAAGCTCGCGATGACGACAAAGGCGATCGCATGTGGGAACTAAGCGCCAAATTGGTTGGACTTGCATGACGGAACAGGAGGTGGCATTACCCTTGTGCATGATTCATCTATTCATCAATCCACTTTTTTGAATTGGCATCATTGTAGAGGTAAAAATGCTTGAGGTGATTATTACGTCACCTCTGACTTTATTGATAGCTTTATTTAGGGTGCGTTACACTGTGTTAACGCACCGATCTTAATTGTAAAAAGATACGAAAAGTTATCTAAAGATTTCTGATGGAAACTGCCATGTCTTCTCTAAAGGCACATTCCCAAACCCTATATGAAACTGATTACTTGCAATGGATAGAAACGACTGTAGAAAAATTGCAAAGTCAGGATTACGCAAACGTTGAGTGGGAGAACCTAATTGAAGAAATTGCCGATATGGGAAGGAGTGAGCGCCGGAGTCTCAAGAGTAATCTGATTGTAATTCTGATGCATTTGCTCAAATGGCAATTTCAGCCCGACAAAAGAAGCGGTAGCTGGGAAGGAAGCATAATTGAACATCGTAGACCTGTCAAAGAAGCTCTAGATGATTCACCTAGTCTCAAATCCTATCTTGAGATAGTTTTTGCTGAGTGTTATGCACAAGCAGTGAAGCAAGCAAAAGCTGAAACTGGCTTGTCAATGGAATCCTTTCCTCTGAACTGCCCATACCAGCTAGCAGAAGTCACAGATGATGAGTTTTTACCTCACTAAGCCCTGAATTGGTCTGTATATAATGCTTCACTGTACAGTTATACCTCTATATTGCTAGCCCTTTCAAGGTGAGTGAAAATTTTGCTCAAAAAATTCCTCTTTAATCTCTTAACTCTGTGTTCTCTGCGTCTCTGTGGTTAAATAAATTACTTTTAAACCGCAGAGACACAGAGAGCGCAGAGAGAAAAACAGAGAGTTTACGAGTCACCTTGAAAGGGCTACTCTATATTGCTTACTCTATTGACTTAATACATGGAAAAAATGTATAATAGAGAACGCATAGAAGGGGAGTAGCTGCTGGCAAAAAACTTGAAAGCCAGTACATCTGAATCAACATACTGGCGATGAGCCTGGTTCAGGTGGCAAATAATCAATATTTGAAAGCGAGACCTTCACTAAGTTCACACCGAAAAGTGTAAACTTGGTGAGGTCTTTTGGCTCTCATCAAGCTTCACATCGGTAAACGATTCTTCAGGAGCTTGAGAGAGTGTTAACAGCTTTTACCGCAGGTTTATTACTAATCACGGTTTCAGAGTTAGGCGATAAAACATTTTTTATTGCTGTAATTTTGGCAATGCACCACCCACGGCGGCTAGTGTTTGTAGGTGTGACAGCTGCTTTAGCGGCGATGACAATTCTTTCGGTGATATTTGGACAAGCAGTATCTTTGTTGCCAAAAGTTTATATTCATTACGCCGAAATAGCTTTATTTATTGCCTTCGGTATCAAGCTGTTGTATGACGCTAGTAAGATGTCCAATGCTGCTTGTGATACAGAAGTTGTGGAAGAAGCTGAAGCTGCGGTGAAACAAGCAGATTTGCAGTTACCAAAGCAAAAGACTCAGTTGGCAATTGTCGTAGAAGCCTTTGTGTTGACATTTATGGCAGAGTGGGGCGATCGCACCCAAATTGCCACTATTGCTCTAGCGGCAGGCAATAACCCCATTGGAGTCACAATAGGTGCAATTTTAGGACATGCCATTTGTGCTGCGATCGCAGTTATCGGCGGCAAAATGATTGCCGGACGCATTTCTGAGCGTCAACTCACCCTGATTGGCGGATGCCTGTTTTTAGTCTTTGGTGTCGTCGCTGCCATAGAAGGAGCGTGAGGGGAAGAAGCAGGGGAGAAATCAATTCAAAATTCAAAATTCAAAATTAAAGAAATTCTGACTCCTGCTCCCTCTTCCCCAATGCTCATTACTTGGGAGTATTTCCCACTGAAGGCGCGGCAGATGGAGCAGATTTAGGAATGGGAGAAACCGTTCCTGCCTTCTTAATTTCGTCTCTGTACTTAGCAGGTGCTAAAGCTGCGGCACTATCAAATAAAGGTTTTGCATCTGCATCTTTGCCCTGTTGTTTTAGGAGCATCGCTTTTGCCACGACAGGGCGAAAATCCTTGGGATCTTTCTTAATTGCCTGGTCATAAACAGAGCTAGCTTGAGCGTAGCGTTTCTGGGAAGCATGAACAGAACCTAACAGTACCTGCACAGCTACTATATCTACACTTCCAGGCTGAATTGTATTTGCTTGGGCTGCATTAGAGAGGGTTTCTTGCAACAAACCAATGGCTGCTTCGGGTCGTTGCTGACTGATTAATAAAGCCACCATTCCTTGCAAAGCCTTCAAATCACCTGGTTTCGTGGACAAAATCGAGCGATAAGCTTGAGCGGCTCCTTCGCGATCGCCAATTTGCTGTTTGGCTTGAGCTAGTAACACTGAATATTCTGACTGTTCGGGATTCAGCTTTGCTAGCTTTTCTAGAGGTTCAATGACAACTTGGATATCAGCTGGTTTAACCTCACTTTTATCTTTTTGACTCAGTAATTGCAGTCGCGCTTGTAATAAACCCTTAAGCGCAGTCTGATTTTCTGGTTCCCGTTGCAAAACCTGTTCATAACCCCGTGCTTCGTCTTCCAGTTTTGATTTTTGGTCAGCAGAGGACAAACTGCCTCTGGTGCTAGCAGTATTCTGACTTGAGGGTGGCGTATTATTAAATGCTCCAATTATGGGAATCACCGAAACACCCACAAAAGCAAGAATTGCCACCGCTAAGACGACTTGAACTATCCAACGATTGCGCGGTTGAGACACGGTTTTGTCTTTCTCCTAAATTTTAATGACATTATCATTTACACAAATCGTAAAGTTAAAAATTTCCAAAACTTTGCGGAATACCGCCAATTGCCTGTGAATTTTATAACAATTAACTATCCACACTGCTAAAGTAAGTGATGACTTTAGGAGGAGCCGTCAGAATTGTAGCTATGATATGCTTCCGAAACTAGTGTAAAGCCGCTAAATTAGACATTTAGTGTTTATACATTAAATTTAGCGCCTTTAGGATTGTATAGAGTACCCTAGTGTGATTTTGTGAAAAGCCAATATACTTTCATCAGTCGCACAAATGCTCTTTTCAGCTGCCTTTGTAAAATCCCACAATGGGATGTGTCTCCGCCGCAAGGAGTTTTTATGAATTCCGACCTGATGCCGTTGCCTGAATCTTCCAATTCTTCTGCCTCTAACCAGGGCCCAACTAACGTAGAGGCAGCCGCTAATGTTCATATAGCAGCCCAGTCCTCTAAACAAGTTGACAATTTGCCTGTCAACACCAGCGAGACTGACTCAAATGGGAACTTGATTAATCGCCAGCAACCGATTCCGCCTCCCAGTGAACCGATGCAGTATCGAGCGATCGGCTTAGTCCGGGGTCGCTATCATGCTAGCAGCGAACAATTTACTCAAGGTACGTTGCTGACTCCAGATGGTGTAGAACTCAATGCCGTCCTCCTAGGCCGGATTATGAGCTTAGTCAAGAATCATCTAGACTTAGAAAAAGAACACTTGTGGGTAGTATATCCACGTACTAGACAAGAAAATGACACCTTGCACATCCAAATCGTCGGAGTTTGGGAGCCAGAAAATCTGGCTAAAAACTCAACAGATGAGGACGAATCGGATTTTGAGTTGCAAGAGTTAGAGACACTCGATGATGGCTTATCCGAGAACTCTGAACTAAATACAACTGCCCCCAAACCTTCATCAGAAGTTGCAGATGGTGGTTTTTCTGTTCGTGGTGAAGTAGTATACCAATCTTTTGATGCTAAAAGCTTGGTAGTCAAAATTAGGCAGGCTCCACGCAAATCAACTGACAAACCCAAATATTTTAAGTTGAAATTGAGGGGTGTGCTAACCACCAAAGCAGTAGGCAAATTCTGGGACTTCCAAGCCAAGCGGGAAGCAGACGTTTTGGTAGTAGAAAAAGCTGAAGCGATCGCTGATTTGCCCAAAAAACGCAAACCACCATTTAAAGGTGGGCCTCGTGCTGGCATTGGTGGTGCTGGTGGTAGAAAACCATTCCCCCCCAGACGCACTGGCGAAACCCCTCGTCCCATTAAGAAAACAAGTACAGGCGGCGACACCTCAGTGGTATCAAAACCTATACCAAGAACACCCGCTCCTAAACCCATCAAGCGACCGAAACCGACTCAAGAGTAGGGTATGGGGCAGAGGGGCAGAGGGGCAGAGGGGAAAACTGACTGCAACTTCTCCTCTGCTCCCCTGCTCCCCTGCTCCAATCAAAAATCCGTCCGACGGTCTTGGGGTAGAAAAGATCGCTCCATCGGAATTGGAGAAACTGGTTCTGTCAGGGTAAACGTACCTGCTTCGATCCACTTTTTCAACTCTAGGGCGACTTGCCTAGAAAAAAACAAACTCGCTAAGGGGGCAGAGCGTACTGCTTTGCCCTCTATAGTTATCCGCCCAGATTTGAGTTGGGCGTAACTCACCAAACCAAAGGTGGGACGGACGCGCCGGGGAATAGAAAAATCTACTATTGGGGCTACTAAGTCTCGATCTTGGACGGCGCAGTGTTCAATTACTTGTTCATTTAATACAGGTAGTGGTACACCAACCCCTAACATTAATGAGGGGCCATAACTTTTGAAGTAACACCCCCGCACCCAATGAGCATCCATTTGCTTGGCATCACCAATTAAAGCTAAAGTGGCAGAAGGCCCAATCGGTGTACGATTAGCTAAACGCTTTTGTAAGGGGAAGTGCTGAGTGCCTTCCCAAGCGACATAGCCAATACCACCACCTAAAAAAATTCGAGTACCTATACCAACGAGTTGCAAATCGGGATCGTTGAGTAAGGGGGAAATCGCACCGGGGTTAGAATAAACAGCATTCCCCAGACGCGGTTGTAAAGGGCCGAGATAGGTGAAAAGGGGGCGATCGCCACCATTTACACCAACAATAAAATTTTGATAAAGATTGCGCGGATTGAATAAATAAAACTGATTAATTGTGTCACTGGTAATTGTAGTTTCAAAATTTGCTCTGGGGTAACAATCTGTTACTTGTCCTTGCGCTTTCACGTGTATAGATTTACCAGCGATCAAATCTTCGATTACATGACCGCCACCACGTTCTCGCACTTCTTCTCCGTCCGTCGTCTCCACAGCGCAACTCGCACCTAAATATAAATCTACTGCCCCAAAACCAGAGTATGCTGGCACGCCATCTAACCAACAACGACGAATTTTTATTGGGGGATCGGTATGTCCCAGATTGATAATTGCACCACTTGATTCCATCGGCTCAAAAGTACCAGTGGTAATTACATCGACTTCTTTAGCAGCTTTAGTAACACCGATTTCTACAACTCGCGCTTTTAATTCTTCAGTTGTCAACACCACTGCACGTTGACGCTTAATTTTTTCATTAATTTCTGCAATTGTTCGCATCTTATCAGTGCTTACGCTTCCTGGTGAGTGGGAAATGGGGATTAGGGAAAAGAAATTTTCATTGCTCTTTGTGAGCGCAGATGATCGAGACTCTAGGATAATTTCATCTCCAAATAGCGATCGCCAATCTCTGCACGACAGCTTAATACCCCGAATAAGGATAAAATTCCAAAAAACAATTCAAGGATTGCAAAATTAAGATGATATATTTTTTGGGGCAAACAAGCTGCTTGTATCCAAAATAGTTTTTACTCTACGTAAAATTACCATAAACTAAGCCTTGCATTATTAATCAAATGTATGTATGGTTAGGATTAAGTGGACTTACTGGACTTAAATAATTTTACGTCAACCGAAAGAAACATTTCTGGTTTTTGTAAAGCATTATAAGCCAACTAGTCAATCGCAAAGTGGAAGTTAATAGCAGATACTAGAAAGTTTTGAGAAGGTAGAAATTATTTAAGAGCGTTAATAGAAGCGAAGTATAAGCAAAAATAAGTTGCTTTCTGGCGGACTTATTCTGACTTCTACTTCCTCAAAGCAATTCTACTTATTGCTATTGATTTTATTGCTACATTTGACCCGATAATGAATTGAGTAAGAGGCAATGACTACTTCAGAATTAGCTAATCTTGAGCAAAAAAACCAAAATAAGGTTTCCGATAGGATTGAAAATTTATCCTCTTCATTAGATGAAAAAAAGTTGTTCAACCTGAAGGTAATAGAGTATTTATTACTTGCAGCTTTTGTCTCTGCTGGACTCTTTATTATTTTTCTTTCAGATGATAAAACAGTTGTAATTTCTGGAGCCGTATCTCTAACTTTTTTGTTTTTTTTGCTGCTTATCAATAGACAAGTATATCAGAACTATAAGCAGGCCGCTTATAAATCTGAACTCACCAAAAAAGCTGAACTCTATAGTTATTTATTGACCAATCCTAATTCTTGGGATAAAGATACGCTGACTCTGACAAGAGGGAAGGCTTTACAATATAGCCAAGACTTGATTGACGATTATAAAAAAATTAGGAGTGTATCAAGGAACCTTTACTATAGCTTACAAATTTCGACAGTGATTTTATCAGGAGTCACACCGATTTTAGTTCTGGTAGACAAATTAGAAGCGGGACAAGCTTGGCTGAAGTGGCTGCCTGTGCTTTGCCCAGCTATTGCTTCTATAGTTGCGAGTATAGTTACCTCTTTTCCTTTTCAGAAGAATTCGCTTGCTGCTAATACAGCCGTTGAATTATTAGAAGCGGAACAAGAGAAATTTATATTGGGCGTGACTCCGCCTTATCGTTGTTATGATGTATCTGACGAAACCCAACAGCAACAAAAGGCAAGTCAGGCATTAGAATATTTTATTGTTCAAGTGAACAATATTCATCTCAACCAATTGCAACAAACTAGTGAGACGCAATCAGAAAAGACAGAATCAGCTTCATCTAATGAGCCAAACAAAGCAGAAGCAGAGGTAAAGAGCCAGAACAAACAATAGCTGATTAGCTAATTGTGTCTATGCTCATGGTTATTCTTTCAAAGAGGATTTATTCAGACTGATTCAAAAGTATGAGATTCCCAACTTTTTTAAGAAGTTGGGAATCTTATTGTTTTTTCACTCCAGCACTCATTATCCTAATAGCTTCAAAATTTACAAGACTTCATATAACTCGTGTCATTGAGTTTTTTGGCTTTCCAGGGATTATTGTTGCTATCTTTGATTAAGGCAAGAGACGCGATGAATCGCCGCCTCTACAATAATTGGTCTTTCGTCTTGACGGCGATTTATAGCATCTTTTTAATCTAAAATTTTCATCAAAAAACCTTAACCGAACCCTATTGCCGCATTAAAAGTCGAGTGACTAATCTTATTTTTTCAAGATATCATCATCAATCGAGGGATTCTCATTTATATCTGGATTTTCTGCCGTCCAATTATCATCTGTTCTAGGAGATTCAGAAACTATCACAAACTCAGTCTCTTTTTTATGATTATTTCCCCATTCATCTAAAACATCTTTAATTAACACCTCTTGTAACCAAATCTTAGCGACAACAGTTAAAGGTAGTGCTAGGAATAATCCTAAAAAGCCAAAGAACGTGACGAAAAATAGCTGGGCAATTAAGGTTATGGCTGGCAGTAATGAGACTTGATGCGCCATGACAACAGGCGTGATGAAATTACTCTCAATCTGTTGAATAATAAAGTAAAGAATCAAGACAGCGATCGCTTTCCAAGGTTCATCCAAGAAAGCGATCGCCATTGCTGGGATTACACTCATTGTTGGCCCCAGATTGGGAATCAAGTTAAAAAATCCCGCTAAAACCGCTAAAGCTAGTGCTGCCTTGACATGCAAAATTGATAAGCCAATCAGACTCATCACCCCCACTACAAAGATGGCAATGAAAGCGCCTGTAATCCATCCCTCCAAAGAAACTTCACATTTATCTAAAATCCCATCTACCCGTCGCCGATAAAATGAAGGGAAAAGCCGGACAAATACTTTGCGATAAGCCACGGGGTCGGCTAACATCATTCCTGTTAAAACCAACACTAGCAAAATCTTGAGGACGACTTCTAAAGAGCCAGATACAAAAGCAAAGGAGTTTCCCAGCAACCGATTGGCGAAGGGCTGTACTTGTTGAATGAGGCTATTGATATCTGGGATATAAGGAACTAACTGGTCAGGAATACGAGTTCTCAGGGCATCAAGCCAACTATTAAAGCGTCCAAACCCTTTAGGAACTTGATATGTTAGTTCTTGAAACTGCTGGGCAAATGGCGGCACAATTAGCCAGAAAAAACCCACGACACCTGCGAAAAAGATAGCTACTGCTAGGAGTACGGCGAATCCGCGCTTCATCCCAAATCTTTGGAAGCGTTTCGCTAGGCGATTTAAGGTGGTGGCTAACACAACTGCGGCAAACATCAACAAAAGCACTTCCCGAATTTGCCACAGGATGTATAAACAAAGAAGTATGGCGATTAAGCCGATCCATTGACCCAGGTTCACAGGCTAACTCCCAACGGTTGGCGAGATGGAATTTTCTTGTAATTAAGCTAGGTTAGCTGATTTTAGGAACTTGTGCGTAAATGGTTTGAGTTAATTTTGTTTTTGTGCTTGAAATCGCCACAGTAGAGCGATCGCTACGATCGCAATCGGCAAGAATACTATAATTAGCGCGTTGGTTGCTGTCGCCGGAATTGGTAGACTTGGCCCTGCATACTTGATCAAAACCGATAACAAAGCCGAGAGTAAAAGCAGTTTTAGAATTAATCCTAGTTGATTTTCCATAAAAGTACGGTAATACAGATTTTTGTGGTACATACAAATTTGCGCTGTACCGTGTAGTTTCTAGAATAAACCCACAGATCCAGTAGACCTCTTGCATAAATCAAAAATAAGAAAGAACCCCACCCCGCCAAAGCT